>JASJAL010000230.1 GCA_030067055.1 Kiloniellales bacterium
CTTCGCGGCCAGTCTGTCCGGTGACCAGCGGTCGCCCCAGGAGCTCTCGCGCAGCCTCGCCGACCGCCTCCCGCGCTTCGGCGAAACGGACGCCGCCGGCTTGCTTGCGCCGGCCGGCATGGATCTGCGCCTTCACAGCCCAGCTTCGACCCCCCAGAACCTGCGCCAGGGCGGAGGCCTCTTCAGGGGTGGTCGCCAGGCCGCCCTGCGGGACCGGCAGGCCGTAGTCACGAAGCAACGTCTTTGCTTGGTGTTCGTGGAGGTTCATGGCAGTCCTCCCGGCTTTCGGTTCGAAGCGCGCCACGCCCGGGACGGGCCCTTAGACTTTGGCACGGCGGCCCTGTCAGATCATTCTGGTATCTGGTATACCACGGGTTTGCGGCAAAAGCAAAGGTTTAGGAACCCGCGCTTTTGGGAGCCAGTGACAGGCAGGGAAGAGGCCTTACCGGGAGCTCAGCCCGCCTTCTTCATGCGCCTCCAGAGCATCCTGAACAGCGGCATGAAGATCAGGACCACCGCGATGATGGTGATCGGACCGGCGATTGGCCGGTTGAGGAAGATCATGGGGTCGCCGTTGGAGATCAGCAGGGACTGCCGCAGCGCCGGCTCCGCGATCGGGCCCAGCACGATTGCCAGTACCGCCGGAGCCAGGGGATAGTCGAGCTTGCGGAGCAGGTAGCCGCCGGCGCCGAAGATCAGCATCAGCCAGACGTCGTGCATCTTCTGGGTCGGCGCGTAGCCGCCGACCAGGCTGAGTACGAAGATGATCGGCGCGAGGATGGTGAAGGGCATCTTCAGCATCCACAGGAAGGCCGGGATGAAGACGATGTTGATCAGAACCGCGAAGAGGTTGGCAGCATAGAGGCTCGCGATCAGGCCCCAAACGAACTCGGTCTGATCGACGAAGAGGAGGGGACCGGGCACCAAGCCCCAGATCACCATGCCGCCCAGAAGGATCGCCGTGGTCGGCGAGCCCGGAATGCCCAGGGTCAGCATCGGCAACATGGCGCCGGTCGAAGCGGCGTTGTTGGCCGCCTCCGGCGCGACGACACCCGCGACCTCGCCTTTACCGAAGTTCTCCGGCGTCTTGGAGGTCATCTTGGCGACACCGTAGGACATCAGCGATCCCGGGGTGGCGCCCGCGGCCGGCAGGATGCCGACGAAGAAGCCCAGCAATGAGCTGGACAGGCCGATCTTCCAGGTCCGCAGAAGCTCCTTCAGATTGTTCAGGACCCGATCGACCGTGACCACCGCCTTGGACATCATGGAGTCGCCGTCGGTCTTCTCGATGGTCCAGAGCATCTCGCCGATACCGTAGATGCCGATGGCTAGGACCAGGAAGTTGATCCCGCTCATGAAGCCGATGATGTCGAAGAAAATCAGCCGCGGCTCGCCGCTCATGATGTCGAGGCCGACCGCGCTGAAGACCAGACCGATGCAGATAGAGAAAATGGTCTTGGGAATGTCGTCGCCGCCCAGGCCGACGAAGGTGGCGAAGGCCAGGAGCATGAGGGCGAAGATCTCGGGGTCGCCGAAGTCGAGCGCGACGCTGGCCAAGGGCGGCGCGAAGCCGGTGAACAGCAGGATCGAGACCGTGCCGCCGAAGAAGGATGCCAGGGCGGCCGCGACCAGGGCCTTGTCGGCTTCGCCTTTCAGTGCCAGGGGGCGCCCGTCGAAGGTCGTCGCCACGGCCGTCGATGCACCTGGAATGCCCAGCATGATCGAACTGATGGCGCCGCCGTACATGGCGCCGTAGTAGATCGCCGCGAGGAAGATCATCGCCGAGGTCGGTGGCACCAGGAAGGTCATCGGCAGCAGGATGGCGACCCCGTTGACAGACCCGAGGCCGGGCATGGCGCCGATGAAGAGTCCGACCACAACGCCCAGGACGACGAGCCCCAGGTTCAAGGGATCGAAGGCAATCAGGAAGCCATCCATAAGGTGCTGCAGGATTTCCATGCGTGCCTCCCCGGACCTTCAGGCGGTCCCCTCTTTTTGACGCAGCGCCCGTGCGCCAGCGCCGCCTCGCAACGCGCGCTTGCCTGACCCTATAAGAAGATGTCGTAAAGCGGCAGAAACAGGGGCTCGAGATAGCCCTTAGGCAGAACAATCCTCATCGCAACGTCGAAGAAGAAGAAAGTGACGATCGGTGCGGAGATCGAGATCATCATCGTTGTCGGCCAGGTGTGTCGGCCGAGGAAGCGGATGTAGTAGATCAGGAACACCAGGATCGCGCCGTACATCCCGATGAAGTGCACCAAGGCGATCATGGCGGTGACCCCACCGCCCACCAGCAGGAACTTCTTCCTCGCCGCCGAGTCCATGTATTCCTCGACGGACACCGACTGAGGACTCTTACGCCGGAACCAGTTTATCGCGATAAAGACGCAGCACAGCAGCATGACTGCGGCCAGCCAGAAGGAGAAAGCGCCGCCCCCAGGGCCTTCGTCTTCGATCCACCCGATGGGGAGTTCCGCGCTCTTGACCATCAGGTAGATGGAAAAGAGCGCCATCAGCGCCGCGGTGATGATCTCCGCTCTACGCATGATGACGCCCTTTCCAGTCTCGACGTGTCGTACTGTCGAAAGAGGGGGTTACAGGGCCCCCATCTTGGCCAGCATCTGCTTGTGGATCTCGCGCTCTTTCATCCAGTAGTCCTTGAGCGCGGCACCGGTCAGGAAATCGCCCTGCAGGCTCTTCTTCTTCCGGTATTCCTGCCACTCTGAAGAATCGAAGACCCTCTGGAACAGACCCTGATAGTACGCGGCCGCTTCGTCGCTCATGCCCGGCGCACCGACGACGCTGCGCTGCATGAAGTAGACGAACTCGTTGCCCAACTCGCCGAAGGTCGGCGCATCGGGGAACATCTCCAGCCGCTTCGGCGTGAAGGCGGCCAGCGGCACCGTCGTGCCGGCGGCGTAGAAACCTTCCTGCTCCGAGGGGTTGTTCACCGTGGAATTGGCGTGCTTGCCGGCCAACTGCTTGGCCACCTTGCCGCCGCCCTTGTAGGGCACGTACTTCATGTCCAGCCCATAGGCCGCGTTGAGGAAGTCGGTGAGCAGTTGGTCTTCCTGGAGCTTACCGGTACCAGCCATGATCCAGCCGTTGCCGGCCTCCTTGGCTGCCTTCACGAAATCCTCGACGTTCTTGATGCCGGAGTCCTTGTGGACCCACAGCAAGAAGGTGTCTTCGGCCATCCGCGCGACCGGTGTGAAGGTCTCGATGTCGACACCCAGCTTCGGCTGCCTGAGCGGCGTGGTGTAGAAGCTGTTGAGGGTCACCATGATGGTGTGATTCGGATCGGACTTGGCCTTGTCTTTCAAATAGACCAAGGCTTCGGCGCCCGAGCCACCGGGCTTGTTGATCGGCGTGAGCGGCTTGGCTGCCCAGCCATTCTTCTCGATGACCGTCTGCATCAGCCGCGCCATCTTGTCGGCGCCGCCGCCTTTGCCGGCCATGATCACAAATTCAACAGGCTTCTGGGGCTCCCAAGCGGCAGCCGCGCCCGGCAGTGTGAAGGACGCCACCGAGCCAAGGGCAACGGCAGCTGCCAGCCCTAGAAGGTATCTTCTCGTCTTCGCCATGATTTGTCCTCCCAGACATCTTAGGCGTTCGTCGGCGTTAACTTTCGCAACCGAAGAACGAGATCTAGTATAGCGCCTCTTGCGACTTTCTACAGTGTGGAACTTCCCTGCGACCGGTCCCACCTAGCTTCGTGCTGATTTGGCGTGTGGTATACCACCATTCGATTGTAACAGAATGGAGCCGCAGTTCAATGGCCTTATCCCCAGAAATCCACAGGTTTCGAAGGTAATCGCGCAGGTTCTTCGATACCCGTGGACTCGCGTTGCGTTCGGGGTGCAAAGGCCCCGGCCGGAAAAACATTTGAGCCAAATCCAAGAAATGCCACAGGCTGTCACCAAATTGCTGCGCCAAGGTAGTCTGTAGAAGCTTTGGCCGTTACCTCAGCTTTAGTGGCAGAGCAGGACCGGCAGGTCGGAGTCGTCGATCACATGCTGGGTGACGCCCCCCATGACCAGTTCTCGACGTCGGCTCTGGCCGTAAGCGCCCATCAAGAGCAGGTCGGCGCCTGTTTCCTTGGCTGTTCGAAGCAGGGACTGGCCGACCTCGGTGCCGCGCGCGCTCTGGCTACGTGCTGCCGCTGTAATTCCGTGGTCCGAGAGGTAATCCTGAATCGCCGCCGGTGCCAGGGACTCCTTGCTGCCGGTGGTCACCGAAAGCAGCGTGACCGTCTCGGCCGCGGCCAGGATCGGCAAGGTAGCGGCGATCGCGCGGGCCGATTCGGTGCTGCCGTTCCAGGCCACCGCGATATTGGCGCCGAGTGGACCGGAAAGCGGCGTGGCAGGACAGAGGAGCACGGGCCGGCCGGTCTCCAGTAGTGCCGCTTCCAGGGTGTTCAAGCCAAGGTTCCGGCTGTAGTCGGGTTGGGCGACGGCTACGACATCCGCCAAGCGACCCAGGACGCCGACGATTTCGGCCTGCTTGCCGGTCTCCTCGCGCCAGGACACCGACATTTGCTCTGCCGGCCAGGGCCGTTCCGTCACGACTACGAGCTGATGGCGCTTGCAGTAGTCCTCGAAGAGGGTCTTGACGCGCTGCTCCTCTTCGTTGGCAAGGCTACCGGCAGACGCGGTGATCTCCTTTTTCAGGGCGGACGGTACGAAGACGCCGAAGGGTAGCAGGTCTTCCGGTTTCGGACGGCAGTGAACCACGTCCAGATGGGCGTCGAACCGCTGGCCCAAAGCCAGGGCATGGTTCAGGACGCCTTCGCCGAGGCCGTCGCCGCGAACCGGAACCAGGATCGTCTTTAGCGTCATCTTGGCCTCCCCAGGCGCTTTCCTCGCCGCCTTCCGCGAAACCGAAGGCGTGCCTTCGAACAGGGCTAGAAGAGCCCCTCGATCTCGCCCGCGTCGTTCAGCTTAATCGCTTCGGCCGCCGGCACTCTTGGCAGGCCCGGCATTGTCATGATGTCGCCTGTGATGGCGACGATGAACTCGGCTCCGGCCGAGAGCCGGACCTCGCGCACGTTCACCTCGTGGCCTTCCGGCGCGCCCTTCAGGCTTGGGTCGGTGGAAAAGCTGTACTGGGTCTTGGCCATGCAGACCGGGAAATGGCCATACCCGGCTTTTTCCCAGTCCTTAAGCTGGTTCCGGACCTTGCCGTCGGCGTTCACGGCGGCGGCGCCGTAGAGCTTGGTCGCCACGGCCTCGATCTTCTCGAACAGCGGCATCTCGTCGGGGTAGAGCGGCTGGAAGTCGGCCTGGCCGGATTCCGCCAACTCGACCACGTGCTTGGCCAGGGCCTCGGTGCCGGCCGAGCCGTCGGCCCAGTGCGAGGCCAGGATGGCGTTGGCGCCGAAGGAGCCGGCGGTCTCGCGCACGGCCTCCAGCTCGGCCTCGGTGTCGGTGATGAACTGGTTGATCGCGACCACCGCCGGAACGCCGAAGGAGGTCACGTTCCGGATGTGCCGGGCGAGGTTCTCGCAGCCGGCCTTGACCGCGTCGACGTTCTCCTTGCCGAGATCGTCCTTGGCGACGCCGCCGTGCATCTTCAGCGCCCGTACCGTGGCGACGATGACCGCGGCGGCGGGCTTGAGCCCGGCTTTGCGGCACTTGATGTCGAAGAACTTCTCGGCGCCCAGGTCGGCGCCGAAGCCGGCCTCGGTCACCACGTAGTCGGCCAGCTTGAGCGCCGCCTTGGTCGCGGTCACCGAGTTGCAGCCGTGAGCGATGTTGGCGAAGGGCCCGCCGTGCACGAAGGCCGGGTTGTTCTCCAGGGTCTGCACCAGGTTCGGCATCAGGGCGTCCTTCAGCAGGACCGCCATGGGGCCGGGCGCCTTGAGCTCATTGGCGCGGATCGGCGTCCGCTCCCGGGTGTAGCCGACGACGATGTTGCCGATCCGCTGCGTCAGGTCGTCCAGATCGTTGGCCAGGCAGAAGATCGCCATGATCTCCGAGGCCACGGTGATGTCGTAGCCGTCCTCGCGCGGGAAGCCGTTGGCGACGCCGCCCAGGTTGCACACGATGGACCTGAGCGCCCGGTCGTTCATGTCGACCACCCGGCGCCAGGCGACGCGGCGGGAATCGAAGCCCAGCGCGTTACCCCAGTAGATGTGGTTGTCGATCATCGCCGACAGCAGGTTGTGCGCCGTGGAGATGGCGTGAAAGTCGCCGGTGAAGTGGAGGTTGATGTCCTCCATCGGCACGACCTGGGCGTAGCCGCCGCCGGCCGCGCCGCCTTTCATCCCGAAGCAGGGACCGAGGGAGGGCTCGCGGATGCAGATCGCCGCTTTCTTGCCGATCTTGTTGAGGCCGTCGCCCAGCCCGACCGTGGTCGTGGTCTTGCCTTCGCCGGCAGGAGTGGGCGTGATCGCCGTCACCAGGATCAGCTTGCCGTCGTCACGGCCCTGCAGCGATTTGATGAAGTCGTAAGAGACCTTGGCCTTGTGCGGCCCGTACTGCAGCAGGTGCTCCGCCGGGATGTCGATCTTGGCGCCGACCTCGGCGATCGGCTGCATCGTGGCTTCGCGGGCGATCTCGATGTCGCTCTTTGGCATGGCCTTACCCCTGTCCTTCCGTGTTTGCGGCGGTCTTGAAGGCGATGCCGAATTCCGCCGTTGTTATCCGTTATGGCTTGCTACCGGTCAGCTGCCGAAGCGGCTGCCGACGGCGACGCCCTCCGCCGCCGCGAATTCGCTGGCCGCGATTTTGCCGGCGCCGGCCGGCCGCACTTTCTTGACCAGAATGCCGCCGTCGGCTGCGGCGACCGCGACACCTTCGTCCGAGACCGCGACAACTTCTCCGGGGCCGCCCGATACCGCAATCTTGGCGGAGTCGAAAATCTTGACCTCCTGCCCGTTCAGGGTGGTCCAGGCACCAGGCTGAGGGTTGGTGCCGCGGATCAGGTTGTAGACTTCGTCGACCGGCTTGGCCCAATCGATCTCGGCGTCGGCCTTGCGGCACCAGCTCTCGTAGGTCGCCTTGCTGTGGTCTTGATCGACGCGCGGCGCCTTGCCGTCGCGCACCAGGTCCAGGGATTCCAGCATGGCCGCAACGCCCATTGGGAAGAGGTGGTTGAAGTAGAGGCTCCCCAGGGTGTCGTCCGGGCCGATCTCGATCTCCTTCTGGAGCAGGACCGGGCCCTCGTCCAGGCCCTCGTCGGGCCAGAAGATGGTCAGGCCGGTCTTGGTCTCGCCCATGATGATCGGCCAGTTGATCGAGCTCGGCCCGCGGTGCAGCGGCAGCAGGGAAGGATGGTACTGGAAGGTGCCCAGGCGCGGGACGTCGAGGACGTTCTGCGGCACGAAGAGGGTCACGTAGGCCATGATGCAGACATCGGCGTCGAAGCTCCGCATCAGCTCCGCCGCCTCCTCGGTCTTCCAGGAGGCGGGCTGGTGCAGGGGCAGGCCCTTCTCCAGGGCCAAGGTCTTCAAGGGGTCCTCCGGGCGACCCTCCTTGTCCGGCGCGCAAAACACGCCGACCACGTTCTCCCCGCGCTCGAGCAGGCCCTCGAGGACGGCCTTGCCGAAGGCCTGCTGGCCGTGGACGACGATGCGCATGGTGGTTCCTTCCCCTGTTTGTGTCCGGCTCTAGGTAGTGCGTTCGATCACTCGGCCGCCTGCGCGGTCGGTGCGCCGATCGCCCCCGACTCCCTGATACTGTCAACCTCCTCGTCGCCGTAGCCGAGGACTTGGCGCAAGATCTCCTCGGTGTGCTCGCCCAGCAGGGGCGAGCGGACCACGTCGGAGGGCGAGTCGGAGAGCTTGATCGGGTTGCCGACGGTCAGGTACTTGCCCCGGGTCGGGTGGTCGACTTCGACGACGGTGCCGGTCGCGCGCAGGCTCGGCTCCTCGGCCAGCTCCTTCATCGACAGGATCGGGCCGCAGGGGATGTTCAGCGGGTTGCAAGCCTCCATGACCTCGAACTTCGTCTTGGTCTTGGTCCATTCCTCGATGGTGTCGAAGATCTGCGGAATCTTGTCGAGCCTGGCTTCCGGCTTGGCGTAGTTCGGATCGTCCTTCCACTCCGGCTTGCCGATCAGATCACAGATGTTGCCCCAGACAGCGGCCTGGGTGATGAAATAGACGTAGGCGTTGGGGTCGTTCTCCCAGCCCTTGCACTTGACGATCCAGCCCGGCTGGCCGCCACCGGAATCGTTGCCGGCGCGCGGCGTCGAATCGCCGAAGGGGATACCCTGGCCGAACTGGCTGTACTCCTTCAGCGGTCCGTGCTGCAGGCGTTGCTGATCGCGCAGCTTGACCCGGCAGAGGTTGAGCACGCCGTCCTGCATGGCGGCCAGGACCTTCTGTCCGCGGCCCGTCTTCTCGCGCTGGAAGAGGGCGGTGACGATGCCCAGTGCCAGATGCAGCCCGGTCCCGGAATCGCCGATCTGGGCGCCGCTGACCGTCGGCGGGCCGTCCAGGAAGCCGGTGGTCGAGGCGCCGCCGCCCGTGCACTGGGCGACGTTTTCGTAGACCTTGCAGTCCTCGTAGGGTCCGGGACCGAAGCCCTTGACCGAGGCATAGATCATCCGTGGGTTCAGCTCCTGGATGCGGTCCCAGCCGAACCCCATCCGGTCGAGTGCGCCGGGCGCGAAGTTCTCGACCAGCACGTCGCAGGTCTTGACCAGGCGCTCGAGAACCTCCTTACCCTTCTCGTTCTTGGTGTTGAGCGTAAGGGAGCGCTTGTTGTGGTTGAGCATGGTGAAATAGAGGCTGTCGACATCCGGGATGTCGCGCAGCTGACCGCGCGTGGCGTCGCCCACGCCCGGGCGTTCGACCTTGATCACATCGGCGCCGAACCACGCCAGCAGCTGCGTACAGGTCGGCCCGGACTGGACGTGGGTGAAGTCCAGGATGCGGACGCCTTCCAGAGCTTTCATTGCACGCTCCTTCTTTTTGAAAATGGTTCGATCGGTGGGCCGGGCTATTTCTTGGACACCACGCTTTGCGGGTTGAGGTTGCCGATGCGGCCGCTTTCGGTGCCGGCATTTTCGTCGATCACGGCGTTGACCAGGGCCGGCTTGCCGGACTCCAAGGCCTCGTTCACGGCGCGGCGCAGGTCGTCGGGAGAGGTCACGTAGTAGCCGGCGCCGCCGAAGGCCTCCATCATCTTGTCGTAGCGGGCATCCTTGACGAAAACGGTGGTCGCCACATCCGGGCCGCCGGAGGGGTTGACGTCCGAGCCGCGGTAGATGCCGCCGTTGTTGAAGACCACCACGCAGACCGGCAGGTTGTAGCGGCAGATGGTCTCGACCTCCATGCCGGAAAAGCCGAAGGCACTATCGCCTTCGACGGCCAGCACGGGGTGCCCCGTCTCCACGGCGGCGGCGATCGCCTGACCCATGCCGATGCCCATGACGCCCCAGGTGCCGACGTCCAGGCGCTTTCTCGGCTTGTGCATGTCGATGATGCTGCGCGCGAAGTCGAGGGTGTTGGCGCCCTCGTTGACCAGGATTGTGTCGGGGCGCTCGGCGATGATGCCGCGCAGAGCGCCCAGCGCGCCGTGGAAGTCCATCGGCACGTTGTTGTTCTGAAGCTTTGGCGCCATGCGCTCGATGTTGGTCTGCTTCTTCGCCTCCACGGCGCCGGTCCAATCGGCCGGCGGCGGGGTCCAGCCCGCCTCCATGCCCTCGAGCAGGGCGGAGACGCAGGAGCCGACGTCGCCGACCAGGGGCGCGGCGATCTCGACGTTGCTGTCCATCTCCTTGGGCTCGATGTCGATCTGGACAAAGCGCTTGGGCTGGCCGCCCCAGGTCTTGCCCTTGCCGTGAGACAGCAGCCAGTTGAGCCGGGTGCCGATCATCAGGACGACGTCTGACTCTTTTAGCACCAGGGAGCGCGCTGGCCCCGCCGATTGCGGATGCGAGTCGGGCAGAAGACCCTTGGCCATGCTCATTGGCAGGAAGGGAAAGCCGCTCTTCTCCACGAGCGCGCGAATCTCCTCGTCGGCCTGGGCATAGGCGGCACCCTTGCCGAGGATGATGAGGGGCCGCTTGGCGTCCTTCATAACTTCGAGCGCGCGCCGGACCGCTTCCGGCGCCGGCAGCTGCCGCGGTGCCGGGTCGTTCACCTTGACCAGGGACTGGCGTCCGGCCTCGGCGTCCATGACCTGGCCCAGCAGATTGGCAGGAAGGTCGAGATAGACGCCCCCCGGCCGGCCGGACAGGGCGGAGCGGATGGCCCGCGCGATGCCGATGCCGATGTCCTGGGCGTGGAGGATCCGGTAGGCCGCCTTGCAGAGGGGCTTGGCAATCGCCAGCTGGTCCATCTCCTCGTAGTCGCCCTGCTGCAGGTCGACGATCTCGCGCTCGGAGGAGCCGCTGATCAGGATCATCGGGTAGCAGTTGGTTGTGGCGTGGGCCAGGGCGGTCAGACCGTTCAGGAATCCGGGCGCCGAGACGGTCATGCAGACGCCGGGCTTCTTGGTCAGGAACCCGGCGATGGCGGCTGCGTAGCCGGCGTGCTGCTCGTGCCGGAAAGACAGGACGCGCATGCCGGCGGCCTGCATGTAGCGGCCCAGGTCGGTGATCGGGATCCCGGGCACATTGTAGATCGTGTTGATGTCGTTGAGCTTGAGCGCGTCGATGACGAGGTGGAACCCGTCCGTCAGCGGGCCCGGTTCGTCGGCCTTGTTCGCTTTTGCGTCAACGCTCTGTGCCATTGCCGACATTTCAGTCTTCTCCCAATTGCCTTGGCGGCAGCGCATCGGCTACCCGTCTTGTTGTCCCCCGTGGCCCCGAAACCGAACGCCGCGAGCGCCGGTTGTGTCAGTTCGGCTCAGTCCAGGTAGTCCACGTTCTTTTCGATGTGTTTCGCGAGGTTCATGGTGTGCTCGCGAACCAGCCGTTCGGCCAGCTCCGGGTCGCGCGCTTCCAGCGCTTCGATAATGTGCATGTGGTCGATGATCGAGCGCTTGGCGCGATCGCTCTCTCCGATGGTCCGTGCCCGGATGCCCTTCATGTGCAGGAACAGGCCCTCGGCTGTTTGCTTCAGCAAGGTGCAGCCGCTCATCTCCAGGATCGCCTGATGGAAATCGATATTGCGGTCCGAGTACTCGTCCATCCGAGCCTGGATCTGGCCGTTCTCAAAGGTCGCAAAGAGCTTGCGCAGCGATGCAATCAGCTCGTCGGAAGCCGTCTCGGTGATCAGTCGGGCGGCCATGCTTTCGAGCGCCGCCCAGACCGTGATCATCTCGAGGATCTCTTTCTTGGTCTTGCGCACGATGAAGACCCCACGCCGGGGGATCACGGTCACCAGCCCTTCTTGCTCCAGGCGGGCGAGGGCCTCGCGGATCGGGGTCCGGCTGATGCCGAGCTGGTCCGAGAGCTGGCGCTCGTCCAGCTTCAACTGGGCGTCGTCGGCATAGATGTTCATCGAGGTGATTCCCTCCTTGAGCACATCGTAGATGTGCTCTTTTAGGCTGAATCGAGCCTCGATCGGCTGTACTATCAGTTGTCGCGGCGCCATGCTGCGTCTACCTCAATTGCAAGGTCTCCAACGCTTCCTGCGAGGCCCTGCGGTCTGTACAGTGTATGTGGTATACCATAGCCCAAGTACCACGGCGCGGCAACCCGAATCACCTGGGCCGGCCAGCGGCGGTCCGCGGCTCTGACTCCCAGGCGAAGTCGCCGTCCTCGACGCGCTAGCTCGCGTCGCGGACCTTCTTCAATGCACCGTAGAGTGCCTGGTACTGCGGGTAGATGGCTTGGTAGCTGGTGTTCTGCCGGGCATCCGGCTCGATGGTCCGATTGGTCCGGACCATGGCTTGGGCGCCCTCCTCGATGGAGTCGAAACGGCCCGCGCCGTAAGCGGCGAGCACGGCGCAGCCCAGGGCCGGCGCATCGGCTACCTCGGTCAGCTCTATCGGTGTCCCCAGGGTGTCGGCGTGGATCTGCAGCCAAAGCGGGGAATTGGTGGCGCCGCCGGCAACCACGATCCGCTTGGCGTCGAAGGCGGCGCCGAAGTTGTCGACGATCAGCCGCGTGCCCAGGCAGATACCCTCGAGGATCGCGCGGAAAACGTGCGCCGGCGTGTGTTTCAGGGTCAGGCCGGTGATCGCGCCGCGCGACAGCGGGTCGGTATAGGGCGTGCGGTTGCCCTGGAAATGGTCCAGGACCAAGAGGCCCTCGGCGCCGGGGGCGATCTCTTGCGCTGCCTGGTTCAGGTCCTCGAAGCTGGTCTCGGCCGCGAAGTGGCGCTTGAACCAGGCGATGACCGAGCCGGTCGAGGTCTGGCCGCCCTCGATGATCGGCTT
>JASJAL010000231.1 GCA_030067055.1 Kiloniellales bacterium
TGAGGTTGACCAGGCAGGGCACCTCGCGGCCCAGGCGGTCCCAGTCCTCGAGGCTGAGGTCGACGCCGATGCGTCCGGCGATGGCCAGCAGGTGGACCACGGCGTTGGTCGAGCCGCCGATCGCGCCGTTGGTCAGGACCGCGTTCTCGAAGGCCTGCTTGGTCAGGATCTTGGACATCCTGAGGTCTTCCTGGACCATCTCGACGATGCGCCGCCCGACCATATGCGCCAGGACGTTGCGTCGTGAGTCCGCGGCCGGAATCGCGGCGTTGCTCGGCAGGCCGAGGCCCAGCGATTCCATCATCGAGGCCATGGTCGAGGCCGTGCCCATGGTCATGCAGTGGCCGACCGAACGCGACATGCAGGCCTCGGCGTCGAGCAACTGCTCCTCGGTGATTTCGCCCTTCTTCTGCATCTCGTCGAACTTCCAGACGTGGGTCCCCGAGCCGATCAGCTCGTTGCCCCAGCGGCCGTTCAGCATCGGCCCGCCCGAGAGCACCAGGGTCGGCAGGTCGCAGGAGGCCGCGCCCATGACGAGCGAGGGCGTGGTCTTGTCGCAGCCGACCAGCAGCACCACGCCGTCGAGCGGGTTGGCGCGGATCGATTCCTCGACGTCCATGGAGGCCAGGTTGCGGAACATCATAGTGGTCGGCCGCATCAGGGTCTCGCCCAGCGACATGACCGGGAATTCCAGCGGGAAGCCGCCCATCTCGTAGACCCCGCGCTTGACCCGCTCGGCCAGGACCCGGAAGTGGGCGTTGCAGGGGGTCAGCTCCGACCAGGTGTTGCAGATCCCGATCACCGGGCGGCCGTCGAAGAGGTGGTGGGGCAGCCCTTGGTTCTTCATCCAGCTCCGCCGGTGGAAGCCGTCCTTGCCCGGCAATCCGAACCACTCGGCGCTGCGGCGCTTGGTCTTGCTGTCGTCTGGCATGATCTCTCCCTGGAGGTGGCCTGGCGCTGCGTCCTAAGACGATCCGGCAAAGGCCCAGCTTTCTCGTGTTTCCCTATTCTGTCATTGCCGGACTTGATCCGGCAATCCATCGGGTTCGAGGGGCCGCCCTCGCCATGGATCTCCGGAGTCGAGCCCGGGGATGCCAGTGGTTCGCGAGGCTTACTTGGAAGCGCCGCGTCACGCTTCCAGATAGTCCGCGATGTAGTAGGCGACGATCTCGTCCAGGCTGCTCTCGCGGGGCAAGCCAAGGGCCAAGGCGCGGTCGTAGTAGGTGTCGAGCGGCCAGGTCTTGACGATCTCCTCGATGAAGGGATCCGGCTCGACCGTGATCTTGCCCAGCGGGCGGTCGCCGGCGACGCGGTGTAGGGCCTCGATCATTTCGGCCACGGTCACGGTGAGCGCCGGCAGGCTGACCGCTCGGTCACCGCCCAGCTTGTCACCGGGCAGCTCGTGGAGCGCGACGATGCCGTCGACGATGGCGCGGTAGCCCAGCAGCGGCATGACGACCTCGGGCTTGACCGGCAGGGCCATGTCGACGCCGTTCAATGGCTCGCGGAAGACCCCGGAGACGAAGCTGGAGGCCGCCAGGTTCGGCTTGCCCGGCCGGATGATCACGGTCGGCAGGCGCGCCGCCCGGCCGTCGATGAAGCCCTTGCGGGTGTAGTCGTTGATCAGCAGCTCTCCGACCGACTTGGTCATGCCGTAGGTCGTCTGCGGGGTCTGCTTGGTGGTGTCGCCGACGCTCTCCGGCATGGCCGCGCCGCCGAAGACCGCGATCGAGCTGGCGAAGACCAAGCGCGGCGTCGAGCCGCGGGCGCGCAGGGCCTCTAGGACGTGCAGGTTGCCGTCCAGGTTGACCCGCATGGCCAGGTCGAAGTCCTGCTCGCCGCCGCCGCTGACCACCGAGGCCAGGTGGAAGACCGCGATGTCGTCGCGGTCGATCAGCCCTGACACCGTGTCACGGTCGCTGATATCGCCGGCGACGAAGCGGGCCTCCTCCGCCAATGCCGGGGGCAGGGGGTCCGGCACCGCCTGGTCGAAGAGCAGCATCTCGTCGATCGCCGCTTTCCCGCCAGAGGGTGCCGTGATCTCGCCGATGTCCAGCAAACGCCGCGCCAGCCGTTGCCCGATGAAGCCGGCGCCGCCCGTGATGACCACTTTCATGTTTTTCTTTTCCGTCCCGTCTTGGCCTCCGCCTTCGCCCAAGGCTAATGTATACCTTAATCGAGCGCGAGCCTTTCCTGGCGCGTGACGTGATCCTGAGGGGGAGAGATGAAGCCCGAGATCGTCCTGACGGGCGGCATGATGCCGCATGTCATGGAGGCCCTGGAGGCTGCCTACGTCGTGCACCGTTACGACCAGGCCAGCGACAAGGCGGCCTTTCTCGCGGAGGTCGCGGACAAGGTGCGCGGCATGGCGAACGGCGGCCACCACGGTAACCTGGACAATGCCCTGATCGACGCCTTGCCGAAGCTGGAGATCATTTCCTCTTTCGGGGTGGGCGTTGACCACATCGACGTCGGTTATGCCACCGGCAAGGGGGTGGTCGTCGCCAACACGCCCGGCGTCCTCAACGACGAGGTCGCCAATCTGGCGATCGCGCTGATCCTGATGTGCAGCCGTCAGCTAGTCGCCGCCGACCGCTATGTGCGCAGCGGCCAGTGGCTGGACGGCAATATGCCCCTGCAACAGGCGATCCGCGGCAAGACAGTCGGCATCCTGGGTCTCGGCCGGATCGGCAAGGACATCGCGACCAAGCTCCAGGTCTTCGGCTGCGAGGTCGTCTACAACGGCCGCCGCGAGCAGCCGGACCAGCCCTACCGCTTTTATCCCGACCTGGCCGACATGGCGAGGGATAGCGACTACCTGGTCGTGATCTGTCCAGGCGGGCCCGAGACCGAGGGCATCGTCGACCGCCCGGTCCTGGACGCCCTGGGACCGGACGGCACCCTGATCAACGTCGCTCGCGGCTCGGTCGTCGACGAGCCGGCGCTGGTCGCCGCGCTGACCGAGGGCCGCCTCGGCGGCGCCGGCCTCGACGTCTTCGCCGAGGAGCCCAAGGTGCCGCAGGAACTCATCGGCCTCGACCACGTCGTGCTGCTGCCTCACGTCGGCAGCGCCACGGTCCAGACCCGCAAGGCCATGGGCGACCTCGTGGTCGACAACCTGGCCGCCCATTTCGCTGGCAAGGGCGCGCTGACGCCCGTCACCGCCGACTGACAAGAAGACAAACGAGAGGAATTCCCAGAGATGAAGTTGTTGCGCTATGGCCCCAAGGGGCAGGAGAAGCCCGGTCTGCTCGATGCCCAGGGCGGCATCCGGGATCTGTCAGGCCAGGTCGACGACATCGCCGGCGAGGTCCTGAGCGACGCGGGACTGGACAAGTTGCGGGCGCTCGATCCCGATAGCCTGCCCCTGGTCCCGGACGATCCGCGCATCGGTCCCTGCGTCGGGCGGGTCGGCAAGCTGGTCTGCATCGGTCTCAACTACCGCGACCACGCCGAGGAATCCGGCCAGCCGGTCCCCGAGGAGCCGGTCATCTTCATGAAGGCGACTTCTTCGCTCTCCGGGCCCGACGATCCGGTGATCATCCCGCGCGGCTCTGAGAAGACCGACTGGGAGGTCGAGCTCGCCTTCGTCATCGGCAAGGAAGCGCGTTACATCGAGCAGGCCGATTGGGCCGACTACATCGCCGGCTATTGCGTCTGCAACGATGTCTCTGAGCGGGCCTTCCAGCTGGAAGGCACCGGCCAGTGGGTCAAGGGCAAGAGTGCGGACAGCTTCGCGCCGCTGGGTCCCTGGATGGTGACCCGCGACGAGATCCCCGATCCCCAGGCGCTCGACGTCTGGCTCGACGTCGACGGCACCCGGCGCCAGGGCGGCAACACGCAGACCATGATCTTTCCGGTCGCCGAGCTGGTTACCTACGTCTCCCGCTTCATGAGCCTGCAGCCGGGCGACGTGATTTCCACCGGCACCCCGCCGGGCGTCGGCCTCGGCCACAAGCCGCCGATCTTCCTTTCGCCCGGCCAGATCATGACCCTGGGCATCGAGGGCCTTGGCGCGCAGCGGCAGGAGGTGGTCGCCTCGGACTGAGCTGCCTGAAGCAGGCAGGAGTCTTCAAGTTGAGAGAATTTCCCTCACCCGCTCGATCTGTTTGCCGCCCTCTTTTCGGGCGAAAGGGCTGCGGAGCCTTGGCCGGGGCCGGGTGAGGGGGGATCCAATCCGACAAATACGACGAAACACTGGGAGGACACCATGGCGAAGCGCGTAGCGGCCAAGCGGCCGGTAAAGAAGGCTGCGGCCAAGAAGCCGGCGGCCAAGGCGGCACCGGCCAAGAAGGAAAGGGTGGGCTTCATCGGCGTCGGGCTGATGGGCCACGGCATGGCCAAGAACATCGTCGAGAAGGGCTATCCGCTCTCGATCATGGGCCATCGCAACAAGAAGCCGGTGCGCGACCTGGTCAAGCGCGGCGCGAAGGAGGTCAAGAGCCCGGCCGAGATGGCCAAGCGCAGCGACGTCATCTTCCTCTGCGTCACCTCCTCGGTGCAGGTCGAGGACCTGATGCGGCGCAAGGACGGGATCCTCGCCGGCGCAAGCAAGGGGCTCACCGTGGTCGACTGCTCGACCTCGGATCCCAACTCGACCCTGGCCTTGGCCGAGGAGCTCAAGGCCAAGGGCATCAAATTGATCGACGCGCCGCTGGGCCGCACCCCAAAGGAGGCCGAGGAGGGCCGGCTCAACGCCTTCGTCGGTGCCGACAAGGCGACCCTCAAGGCGCTGATGCCGCTGCTCCAGACCTGGGCCGAAAACATCATCCACGTTGGCCCTGTCGGCACCGGCCACAAGATGAAGCTGATCAACAACTTCGTCGCCATGACCTACGCCGCGCTCTACGCCGAGGCATTCACCGCCTGCAAGAAGACCGGGGTCAGCATCGAGACCTTCCACGACGTCATCGCCGCCGGCGGGCTCAACAACATCTTCTTCCAGAACTATTGCAAGTGGGTGCTGGGCCGCGATCCCAAGGCGCACGAGTTCAGCATCCGGAACTGTGCCAAGGACATGGGCTACTACAACAATATGGCCGATGCGGTCGGACTGACCACGATCATCGGCGCCGCCGCCAAGCAGAGCTACACCCTGGCCATGAGCCAGGGGGCCGGCGACAAATACATGCCCATGATGGCCGACGCGATCGGCGCGGTGAACGGAGTCAAGTTCGGAAAATAGTTAGTTAACAAGTGGTTATAATCTGTTTTTAAGGCCATTTTAAGGCCGGGGCGGGACTCTTCGGGCGAGCCAAATCCCGAGGAGACCCCCATGCGCCGCCCGCTCGCCCTTGCCCTGAGTTGCCTTACGGTTTTGCTGATCGCCGGCTGCATGAGCCCGTCGGGCGACACGCCGGCGCAGAAGCGCAAGGCGGCCGCGCAGATGCGCAGTGACACCCTGGCCAAGCTCTACGCCATCCGGCCCAGCGCCAGGTCCGAGATCAAGCGGGCGGTCGGCTACGCGGTCTTCAGCAACGTCGGGGTGAATCTAATCTTTCTCTCCGCCGGTAACGGCTATGGCGTGGTGCGCGACAATCACAAACGTCGTGACGTCTATATGAAGATGATCACCGGCGGAATCGGTATTGGCCTCGGGCTCAAGGACTTTCGTGGCGTCTTCGTCTTCACCACCCGCGAAGCTCTGAACCGCTTTGTCGAGTACGGCTGGGATGCTGGTGCGCAGGCCGATGCCGCTGCGAAGAGCAGCGACAAGGGCGGCGCCTTCGCCGGCGCCATCAGTGTCGCACCCGGTATCGAGCTCTACCAGATCACCGAGAATGGCCTCGCACTGCAAGCCACCATCCAGGGCACCAAGTACTGGCGCGATGACGATCTCAGCTAGGTCCGGCGTCGGATCGCACAGCGAGGAGCGCCCGAACCGGAACGGAGCTGGTTTGACGAGTGTCTATCGCCAATCCAACCTGATTTGAATCACGGCCCTATTCGACTCGATAGGAGTCGTGGCAGATCCGGCACTGGTTCGTCATCTTGCTCAGCGCCAGCATGAGGCTTCGATGCTGTTCGCTCGAGGGCTTGCGCGGCATGTTGCGCGCCAGGGCGGCGAACTCGGTCGAGACCTCGCGAAAGCGCAGGCTGATGGCTCGGAACTCTTCGGGCAGGTGGGACCCGATACCGAGATCCGGCCCTTCTCTCTTTCCTTCTTCGGATGCGGCATTCTGGAAACGGGCGACCCCCAGCTCGGCATCGGCAATTTGCGCCGCCGCCGCATAGTCGCCCTGCCCCAGCGCGGTGACGATGCCGTCCAGGCTGACCACGTGACCCAGCATCTGCGCCAGGAAGATCGCCTTGGCGTCGGCCGGCAGGGTCACGGACTGACGCCGTTGTTGCTCCTGGCCCAGCAGCGCCGTACCGGTCAGGCAAACGGATGCAAGCAGAAAAATCGTCAGTGTCCGGCGTTTCATCTTGGTCCCCCGTCGCCTCGCTGCCCTCGCCAAGCCTCTCCCGGGCAGACTAGATGAGAGCCAAGGTGGTCGCCAAGGCGGAGAATCGGCGCTACAGGAAGTAACGGGCTTTCGGTTGGGCCACAGGTCGCAATTGAGATGCGGCCCGATCGCTTGACATTGCAGCCGGTTGTTTCGCCCAGGCGCATCGAGTGCCTTCGAGCATCCGACGCTGAGATTGGCACTTTGCCGCCAGTTCTATGTTGCCCTGGAACCTTGAGGAGGCCGGATCGGCCATGGATCACGTCACCCTCTACGGCGCGACCTACAGCGTCTTCACCCGGATCGCCCGGCTGGTGCTGGAGGAGTCGGGGGTCGGTTATCGCCTGGTCGAGGTCGACATCTTCGACCCGGAGGCCCTACCCCCCGGGTACCTGGAGCGGCATCCCTTCGGCAAGATCCCGGCTTTCGAGCACGAGGGCTTCCGGCTCTTCGAGACCGACGCCATCGCCCGCTACGTGATCGAGAGCACGGACGGGAACGGCCTGGTTCCGGAGACCGCGGCCGCGCGGGCGCGGATGACTCAGGTTCAGCGTATCGCCGACAACTACGCCTATCCGATCCTGGTCTGGGGCGTATACGTAGAGGAAACCCGGGGCTCGCTGGCCGCAGAGACAGTCGAGCAGGCGCACAAGGTCCTGTCGGTTTTCGAAGAGCTCTGGGAGGGGCCGTTCCTTCTGGGTGAAGCGCTCAGCCTGGCCGACCTCTGGCTGGCGCCGGTCCTGACCCTGTTCCGCTGCGCGCCGACCGGCCGGGCCCTGCTCTCGGAGTTTCCGGAGCTGGAAAGCTGGCTCCAGCACATGCAGGCGCGGCCCTCGATGCAGGCGACGCGCTTCCCGCCGGAGCTGGCGGCAAAGGAACGAACCCCGGGCTAAGGACCTCCCAAGCCCTGCGGCACGTGACCGCCCGGCCGCCGACTCCCGAGTTGTCCCTTCGCGCCGGGCCGGACGGCCTGAACCGCCTCAGTACTTCAAGGCCGGCTTGACGGTCTGGTTGCTCGCCAGGGGCGTGTCCACGCTGCTTGGCTTGGCGCCGGAGCCTTCGGCGAACTGCTTCTGCACCTTCATGCCCGAGGTCCAGATGCCGACCAGCTCCTTGGCGCAGTGCGCGCGGCTGATCATGCCGGCCTGGACATAGGGATCGAAGGTTTCCTGGGCCAGCGAGCGGGCGGCGACCTCGCCGGTTCGTCCGCCATGCATGCGGCCTTGGATGAGCATCTCTTGCCGCACCATGTTGCAGGGATCCAGGGAACCGTAGCGGCCGATGAAAACTGCCGTGAACATGAGCACACCTAGGACGAAGACTGATACCAGGCTTTTCATCCAATGTTCCTTTCGGGCGGTGCGGGCCCTCTTGGGCCCGGCCTCGGGACGCCGCTGCTCTTGCGGCGTTCGAAGTTTCGGACGATCCGTGGTGCTGATCCACGGGTCCATGTCGCGATTTCTCGTCATGTCGTGAGGCATCGTTTGCCTTGTTTGCGGCGGTCAGCCGCCTGTCCCGGTCGCGCCCCCGCGCCGACCCTCCCGAGTACCTCTGCCGGACGGCAAAGTACCAGCTCTACGCTAAGCCAATTCCCGGCCGCGGCGGATGAGCATTTTTGGACATTTTCGGGTTATACTTTGGCGTCTGTCTGTAGCGACAGGGTGACCCGGACGATGCTGGGTTCGTCCGGGTCGTTGCGCCGGGTGAAGCCGAGAATCTCGCAAAGCTTCAGCATCGTGCGGTTTTCGCGCAGCACATCGCCGAAGAGCTCCTTGATCCCGCGTTTCCGGGCGTAGGCGATGATCCGGCGCATCAGCAGCATGCCGAGCCCCTGGCCGGTCATCTCGCCGCCGATGATGATGGCGTACTCGGCGCGCTCGTTGTCGGGATCGGCGCTCATCCGCACGACGCCGTAGACCTCGGTCTGGCCGGGGATGCCCGCTTCGGTCAGGACCAGGGCCATCTCGCGGTCGTAGTCGATCTGGGTCGCGCGGGCGAGGGCCTCGTGCGACATGGCCCGCATCGGCACGAAGAAGCGCAACCGGATCTCCTCCGGCGTCAACTTGGCGAAGGCACGCTGGAAGGCCGGCTCGTCCTCCGGTACCACCGGGCGCAGCAGAAGCCGGCGCTCGTCGGCCAGCGGAATCTCTTCCTCCAGTTCGGAAGGGTAGGGCCGGATTGCCAGGCGGCTCTTGTTCTCGCCTTCGCCCGGCTCGACCCGGAGGCGGGCGTCCAGGGCCATCACCCCGTATTCGTCGGCCAGAAGCGGGTTGATATCGAGCTCGGCGACGCTCTCCAGGTCGACGACGAGCTGCGACAGCTTGATCAGCGTGAAGGCAATGGCGTCGAGATTGGTCGACGGCAGCCCGCGGTAGCCCTGCAGCAGCCGGTAGATTCGCGTCCGGGCCATGAGTTCGCGTGCCAGCTTCATGTTGAGCGGCGGCAAGGCCAGCGCCTTGTCGTCGATCAACTCGACCCCGGTGCCGCCTTCGCCGAAGAGCAGCACGGGGCCGAACTGGCGATCGTTGACGACCCCCATGATCAGCTCGTAGGCGCCGGGTCGTCGGATCATTGGCTGCACGGTGAAGCCATCGATGCGCGCCTCCGGCTGCTTCTCGGCAACCCGGGCGACCATGGCCGCTGCCGCCTCGGCGACGCTGCCGGGGCCGCGAAGGTCGAGCGCGACGCCGCCGACGTCGGTCTTGTGGGTGATGTCGCGCGACAGGATCTTCAGCGCCACCGAGCCACCAAACTCGGCAGCCACCGCGGCCGCCGCCTCGGGGGTCTCGGCGACCCGCGTTGCGGTCACCGGGATGTCGTAGGCCGCCAGCACCTGCTTTGCCTCGGGCTCGGTCAGCCAGTCGCGTCCGTCTGCCTGGGCACCCGCGATCACCGCCTGCGCCGCCTCACGGTCCGGCGTGAAGCCCGTCGGGATCGAAGGCGGAGTCTGCATCAGCTCCGCCTGATTGCGGCTGTAAGTGAACAGCTCGGTGAAGGCGCCGACCGCCTTCTGCGGCGTCTCGTAGGTCGGGACCGAGTGCTCGGCGAAAAGCCGCCGGGACTCCAGAGCGGAATCGTCGCCGACCCAGCTGGTCAGGATCGGCAGCTTCTTGGTGGATTGGATGGCCTCGATCACGGCCTGAGCGGCCTCTGTGGAGGAGGCGACCGCCGTCGGGCAGTTGAGGACCAGCAGGCCGTCGATGCCGCTCTCCTTGCGGCTTGCTGCTTGGACCAGGATCTCCAGTGCCTTGGCATAGCGCGCGCCGTCCGCGTCGCCGATGATGTCGACCGGGTTGTCGTGCGACCAGGTTGGAGGCAGGACGGCATCCAGCTCTGCGATGACCTCCGGGCTCAACTCGGCGAGTTGGCCGCCGTAGTCGATCAGCGCATCGGTCGCCAGGACACCGAAGCCGCCGCCATTGGTCAGGATGGCCAGGCGTTTGCCTTCGGGCAGGCGGGCCTTGCCGAGGGTTTCAACCGCGTCGAAGAGCTCATCCAGGTTCATCACCCGCAGCATGCCGGCGCGCCGGAAGGCGGCGTCGTAGACCTCGTCGGCGCCGGCCAGCGCCCCGGTATGGGACGCCGCCGCCTTTGCCCCCTCGGCGTGGCGGCCCGCCTTGACCACGATGACCGCCTTGCTGCGGGCCGCGGCGCGGGCGGCCGACATGAACTTCCGGGCGTCGCTGATCGCCTCGATGTAGAGCAGGATGGAGCGGGTGTAGATGTCGTTGGCCAGGTAGTCGAGCATGTCGCCGAAATCGACGTCGGACATGTCGCCCAGCGAAACCACGTGGGAGAAGCCGATCCCTCGGCTGCTCGCCCAATCGACCACCGAGGAAACCACCGCACCCGACTGGGCGACGAAGGCGAGGCGACCGGCCCCGGGCTCGCGTGCGGCGAAGCTGGCGTTGAGCCCCAGGCTCGGCACCATGATGCCGAGGCAGTTCGGCCCCGCGATCCGCATCAGATGTGGGCGCGCCGCATTCAGCATCTCCTGGCGTAGGCCGGCGCCTTCGGCCCCGACGCGCCGTCCGAAGCCAGCCGAGACGACCACGGCCGCCTTGGTGCCGCGTGCGCCGAGTTCGTCGATCAGGCCCGGAACCGCGGCGGGCGGCGTCGCGATCACCGCCAGATCCGGCGCCTGGGGAAGATCGGCGACGCTACGAAGGACGGGAACGCCTTCGACTTCCTCGTGCTTCGGGTGGACGGGATAGATCTGAAGATCGCCGTCGCGGTTCAGCAGATTGCGGGCCAGGATCGCGCCGACCGAGCCTGGCCGCTGGCTGGCGCCGATCAAGGCGATCGACTTCGGCTTGAAGAGGAAATCGAGATTTCGGATCGTCATGACGGCGCGGCTCCGGATCCACTTTGTTGTACCGCAGGGTTGCGGTCCGCGGACTGCGCGAGATCAAAGCGCATTCCCTGGGTGCAGCCTAATTGCCTTGTTTCCAACTCGGCAATGAAGCTTTCATTGCCAAGGGCGAAGGACCGGGAGTCGTCGATGGCCTGGGATCGGATCTCCAAGTCGGGCGGTATGCTGCCGCATCTGCCGGAGATGGCCTCCTATGACGCTGCCCGTCTCGGCTTCACCTGGGCCGAGGCGCGAGCCGGGCTTGACGGTCTGCCGGAGGGCCGCGGTCTCAACATCGCCCACGAGGCGGTCGACCGCCATGCCGCGGGTCCACGCGGCCGGCGTGTCGCCCTGCGCTGGCTCGGCAAGGACGGGACCCGGCGCGAGTTCAGCTATATCGAGCTCGCGGCACTCTCGAACCGCTTCGCCAACGTCCTGCGCGAACTCGGGGTCGGCAAGGGCGACACGGTCTTCAGTCTTCTGGGGCGGGTGCCCGCCCTCTATGTCGCGGTCTTGGGCACACTTAAGAACGACAGCGTCTTCTGTCCTCTGTTCTCCGCCTTCGGCCCGGAGCCGATCCAGTCCCGGATGGAGATCGGTGCCGCCAAGGTGCTGGTCACGACACCGCAGC
The DNA here is from genome assembly GCA_030067055.1 of Kiloniellales bacterium. The sequence continues at coordinate 11,429 of JASJAL010000231.1, forward strand.
TCTATGCGCGCAAGGTCCGGGGCCTCCATGCCGCCCTGCCGAAGTTGGAGCATGTGTTGCTGGTCGGCGGCGACGGATCGGAGGCCGGATGCCTGGGCTTCGAGCAAACCCTGGAGACGGCCGCCGAGGACTTCTTGATCCCGCCGACAGATGCGGAAGATCGGGCGCTCCTGCACTTCACCAGCGGCACCACGGGCCGACCCAAGGGCGCGCTTCACGTCCACGAGGCCGTGGTCGTTCATGCGGCCTCGGCCCGCTTCGCCTTGGACCTCGGGCCGGACGATGTCTACTGGTGCACCGCCGACCCCGGCTGGGTGACCGGCACCTCCTACGGCATCATCGCGCCCCTGGCGGTCGGTGCGACCCTGGTCGTCGACGAGGCGGAGTTCGAGCCGGAGCGCTGGTACCGCATCCTGCAGGACGAGAAGGTCCGGGTCTGGTACACCGCGCCGACCGCGATACGCATGCTCATGAAGATTGGGGCGGATCTCCCCCGGCGCTTCGACCTCTCGGCATTGCGCTTTGCGGCCAGCGTCGGCGAGCCGCTCAATCCCGAAGCCGTGGTCTGGGGGCAGGAGGTCCTGGGCCGGCCGTTCCACGACACCTGGTGGCAGACCGAGACCGGCGGCATCATGTTGGCCAACTTCGCGGCGATGGACATCAAGCCGGGTTCGATGGGCCGGCCGCTGCCGGGGATCGAGGCTGCCATCGTTCGCCGGCTGGAGCCTGGCGGCCTCGAGGTGATCGAGGAACCGGACCGCGACGGGGAACTGGCGCTCAAGTCCGGCTGGCCTTCGATGTT
>JASJAL010000232.1 GCA_030067055.1 Kiloniellales bacterium
CGGCCAGGTCCGGATGGGCGTCGATCAGGGCCTCCTGGCGGTCCCGGGGCGCGATGCGAAGCACGGCACAGAGCGCCCGGTGCAGCCCCGCAGCTCTGTCCGCCTCGGCCGGCAGGCCGGCGTCGAAAGCGGCTTCGGCGATCCAGGGTGAATGTTCAAAAATCCCACCGAAAGCCGCGACAAAGTCACCGCGCGACAGTGTGCGCGGGTCGAGGCGCTGGGTCATGGCGCACCGCCGTGCTGTGCATGCCAGTGGCGGGCGATGTCGAGCCGGCGGGTGATCCAGACCGCCTCGTGCCCGGCGGCGTAGTCGAGAAAGCGCCCCAAGGCGGCAGCTCGCCCGGGCCGACCGGCCAGGCGGCAGTGCAGGCCGACCGACATCATCTTGGGCGCACCCTGGCGGCCTTCCTCGTAGAGCAGGTCGAAGCTGTCCCGCAGGTAGGCGAAGAACTGGTCACCCGAATTGAAGCCCTGCGCGGTGGCGAAGCGCATGTCGTTGGCATCCAGGGTGTAGGGCACGATCAGGTGCGGGCCCTTTGGGCCTTTAACCCAATAAGGAAGATCGTCGGCATAAGAGTCTGAAGAATAGAGAAATCCACCTTCATCCATGATCAGATTCAGAGTGTTCGCCGAGCAGCGGCCGGTGTACCAGCCGAGCGGGCGTTCGCCGACGGCTTCGCTGTGGATCCGGATCGCCTCGGCCAGGTGTCGGCGCTCCTCCGCCTCGGACATATCTCGGTAATCGATCCACTTCAGGCCATGGGAAGCGATCTCCCACCCGGCCTCGCGCATCCCCGTGACCGCGTCAGGGTTGCGCGCGAGGGCGGTTGCCACGCCGTAGACGGTGACCGGCAGATCGCGCTCGGTGAAGAGGCGCCAGAGACGCCAGAAGCCGGCCCGGCTGCCGTACTCGTAGATCGATTCCATGTTCGGGTGGCGCTGGCCGGGCCAGGGCTCGGCGCCGACGATCTCGCTGAGGAAGGCCTCGGACGCGGGGTCGCCGTGGAGGATGCAGTTCTCTCCACCTTCCTCGTAGTTGATCACGAACTGCAGGGCGAGCCGCGCCCCGCCCGGCCACCTGGGGTCCGGCGGGCGGCGTCCGTAGCCGACAAGATCCCGGGGATAGGCCTCGGTCATCGCTCCTCGCTTCCGCTCGCCCCGATGGGCGAGGCTATTTCACTACGTCCCATGGATCGGAGTAAACTGCTACGCTATCGGCTAGCGATACGATCGGATGGAAGAGGCGAAGGCATGACTCAATCCGAGGCCGAAGGAAAGGGCCGGCTGACGACCCATGTGCTGGACACCTCGCTGGGGCGACCGGCGGCCGGTGTCCGAATCGAGCTCTTCCGGGAGGAGGCATCGGGGCGGCAGCACCTGGGCGAGGCGGTGACCAACGCCGACGGCCGCTGCGAGGCACCCTTGCTCAGCGGCGCCGTGTTCGAGACCGGGTGCTACGAACTGGTCTTCCACGTCGGCGCCTATTTCCGGGCCCTGGAGATCGCACTGCCTGCGCCGCCATTTCTGGACCAGGTGCCAATCCGCTTCGGCATCGCCGAGGCCGGCGGACACTATCACGTGCCCCTTTTGATCTCGCCCTACGGTTACAGCACCTACCGGGGCAGCTGAGGGGGAGCTGGACGCCAAGATGCGCGAGGAGATCCGCTTCCTGCTCGGCCACGAGCCCCGCGTCGTCAAGACGCTGGATCCGACCATGACCGTGCTCGACTACCTCCGCCAGGAGGAAGGCCTGGTCGGGACCAAGGAGGGCTGCAACGAGGGCGACTGCGGAGCCTGTACGGTGGTCCGTGTGCGGCCTAGGAACGGCCGGCTCCACCACGAGGCGCTCAACGCCTGCATCCAGTTCCTGCCCACCCTTGACGGCTGCCAGCTGTTGACCGTCGAGCACCTCGCCGCACCCGACGGAACCCTCCACCCGGTCCAGCAGGCCATGGTCGACTGCCACGGTTCGCAGTGCGGCTTCTGCACCCCGGGCTTCGTGATGTCGCTCTTCGCCATGAGCCGCAACTTCGAGGCGGTGCCTTCGGACTCCGAGATCGACGACACCCTGGCCGGCAACCTCTGCCGCTGCACCGGCTACGCGCCGATCGCGCGGGCGGCGGCACGGCTCTTCGACACGGATCCGCGAAGGGACCACTTCACCGCGCGGGAGGCCGAGACCCTGGAGGCGCTGAGTCAGCTGCGGGACCACGTGACCCTGGCATTCGGCCAGGGCCCGCGCCGCTTCTTCGCGCCGGCGACGCTCGACGCGCTGGCCGAGCTTCTGACCGCCCATCCCGAGGCGACCGTTGTCGCCGGCTCCACCGACGTCGGGCTCTGGGTAACCAAGGCGCTGCAGCGCCTGGGCACGGTGGTCTGGCTGGGCCGCATCGACGAGCTGGCGCAGGTCGTGGAGACCGAGCAGTCAATCGAGATCGGTGCCGGGGCCAGCTACACCGACGCAGCGGAGACCCTGTCCCGGCACTATCCGGACATGGGCGAAGTGATCCGGCGCCTGGGCTCGGTCCAGATCCGGAACCTCGGCACGATCGGCGGCAACATCGCGAACGGTTCCCCGATCGGGGACTCGCCGCCTCTGCTGATCGCTGCCGGCGCCACCCTCCATCTTCGCCTGGGTGACAAGCGGCGCAGCCTTCCGTTGGAGGACTTCTTCCTCGACTACGGCAAGCAGGATCGACAGCCCGGCGAGTTCGTCGAGAAGGTCGAGGTGCCTTTGCCGGCGGCGGGGAGCACCTTTCGGGCCTACAAGATCTCCAAGCGGTTCGATCAGGACATCTCCGCCGTGCTGGGCGCTTTTCAGCTGCGCTTCGACGGTGCCCGGGTGACCGAGGCGCGAGTTGCCTACGGCGGCATGGCGGCCACGCCGAAGCGGGCGACCGCGGTCGAATCCTGCCTCATCGGCGCCGACTGGGACGAGGCCACCGTGGAACGCGCCATGGCGGCCCTCGAGCAGGATTTCGTGCCGATCACGGACTGGCGGGCCAGCGCCGGCTACCGCCTGCAGGTGGCCAAGAACCTGTTGCGACGCTTCCACATCGAGACCAGCGATCCGGCGACCGAGACCCGGTTGGTCGGCGACCGGAGCCTGGCCCATGCCTGACTCGCGGTCACCCGAACAGATCAGCGGTGCGGTGCACCAGGCACGGCGCCACGACAGCGCCCACAAGCACGTCTCCGGGGAAGCCGCCTACATCGACGACCTGCGCGAACCCGTCGGATTGCTGCACGTTTGCCTGGGAGTCGGGGGCGAGGCCCACGCCCGCGTGACCACACTCGATCTCGAGCCGGTACGCGCGGCCAAGGGCGTGGTCGCCGTGTTCACCGCGGACGACATTCCCGGCATCAACGACATCAGCCCGACCCACCGCGACGACGAGCCGGTCTTCTCGAGCGACCGGATCCTCTTCGCCGGCCAGCCGCTCTTCGCCGTGGCGGCCGAGACCCGCGATCAGGCGCGCCGGGCGGCCCGCCTTGCCGTCATCGAGACCGAAACGCTGGAGCCCGTACTGACCTTGGAGGCCGCCAAGGCGGACGGGACCCTGGTCACCGATCCCTTGACCCTGTCGCGCGGCGACGTGGCCGCAGCGCTGAAGGGGGCGCCTCAGCGAATTGCCGGGCGCATGGAGATCGGCGGACAGGACCACTTCTACCTGGAGGGTCAGATCGCGATGGCCCTGCCGGGCGAGGACGACGAGGTGACGGTCTTTTCCTCGACCCAGCACCCGAGCGAGATCCAGCACATGGTGGCCAAGGTCCTCGGCGTTTCCTCCGGCGCGGTGACGGTCGAGGTTCGGCGCATGGGCGGCGCCTTCGGCGGCAAGGAGACCCAGGGCAACCTCTTCGCCGCGGTGGCCGCGCTGGTCGCCAAGGCGACCGGCCGGGCGGCGAAGCTGAGGCCCGACCGCGACGACGACATGATCATCACCGGCAAGCGCCACGAGTTTCTGGTCGACTACGAAGTTGGCTTCGACGAAGAGGGCGCGATCCAGGCGGTCGATATGACCTATGCGGCGCGCTGTGGCTGGTCCGCCGACCTCTCGGGCCCGATCGCCGATCGGGCGCTGTTCCACGCCGACAACTGCTACTTCTATCCGGCGGTCCATCTGACCTCGGAACCGCTGAAGACCAACACGGTGTCAAATACCGCCTTCCGCGGCTTCGGCGGTCCCCAGGGGATGGTCGGCGGCGAGCGCCTCATCGAGGAGATCGCCTTCGCCACCGGCAAGGACCCGCTCGAGATCCGCAAGCGCAACCTCTATGGCAAGTCCGAGCGGAACCTCACGCCCTACCACCAGGAGGTGAAGGACAACGTCGCCCTCGAGATCATCGAGGCGCTGGAGACCTCGGCCGACTACTGGGGCCGCCGCGAGGCGCTGCGCGCGGCCAATGCCGAATCGCGGGTCATCAAGCACGGCCTGGCTCTGACCCCGGTCAAGTTCGGGATCTCCTTCACCGCGACCCACTACAACCAGGCCGGGGCGCTGGTCCACGTCTACAACGACGGCAGCATCCACCTGAACCACGGCGGCACCGAGATGGGGCAGGGGCTTTACGTCAAGGTCGCCCAGGTGGTCGCCGAAGAGTTCCAGGTCGACATCGAGCAGGTGCGGATCTCGGCGACGACCACGGGCAAGGTGCCCAACACTTCGGCCACGGCGGCCTCGTCGGGTTCGGACCTGAACGGCATGGCGGCCCAGGCGGCGGCCCGGACCATCAAGGGCCGGCTCATCGAGTTCGCAGTGGACCGCTGGGGCGTGCCGCGGGAGCAGGTGGTCTTCCTGCCTGGCCGCGTCCGGGTCGGCAACAGCGAGATGGCCTTCGCCGAGCTGGTCAAGCAGGCCTACATGGCGCGGGTCTCCTTGTCCTCGACTGGCTTCTACAAAACGCCAAAGATCCACTGGGATCGGGCAAAGGGGCGGGGTCGTCCGTTCTACTACTACGGCTACGGTGCGGCCTGTTCCGAGGTCGCGGTCGACACCTTGACCGGGGAATACCGGGTCGAAAGGGTCGACATCCTCCACGATGTCGGCAAGTCTTTGAATCCGGCGATCGACCTGGGCCAGATCGAGGGGGGATTCGTGCAGGGCATGGGCTGGCTGACCACCGAGGAGCTCTGGTGGGACGACGCGGGGCGGCTGCGCACCCACGCGCCCAGCACCTACAAGATTCCGGCCTGCGGCGACCGGCCGCGGGTCTTCAACGTCGAAATCCTGAAGAACGCCGAGAACCGCGAGGAGACGATCTACCGCTCGAAGGCGGTCGGCGAGCCGCCGCTGATGCTGGCGATCTCGGTGCTTCACGCCCTGTCCGATGCCGTGGCCAGCGTTGCCGGGCACAAGGTCTGTCCGCGCCTGGACCCGCCGGCGACGCCGGAGCGGGTGCTCGCGGCGGTCGAGCGCCTGCGTGCGGCGGGAGTGGCGTGAGCGTGGCGGCCGTGCAAGGCGGGAATGGCGGAACGCCGCCGCGCCTGGAGGTCAGGGCGGCAACCAAGCGCTTCCCGGGCGTGCTCGCCAACGACAAGGTGAGCTTCTCGGTCCAGCCCGGCGAGATCCACGCCCTGCTGGGCGAGAACGGTGCCGGCAAGAGCACCCTCGTGAAGATGATCTACGGCGTCCTGCATCCCGACGAGGGCGAGCTGCTGTGGGACGGCGCAGCCGTCACGGTCGCCGACCCGCGGAGCGCCAGGGCGCTGGGCATCGGCATGGTGTTCCAGCACTTCTCGCTCTTCGAGGCCATGACGGTGCTGGAGAACGTCGCCCTGGGCATGGACAAGCCCGGCGACCTGCGCGCTCTCTCGGACCGGGTCGAGGAGGTCTCCCGCACCTACGGCCTGCCGCTCGATCCGCTGCGCGAGGTCCACACCCTTTCGGTCGGCGAGCGACAGCGGATCGAGATCGTCCGCTGCCTGCTGCAGAATCCCAAGCTGCTGATCATGGACGAGCCGACCTCGGTGCTGACCCCGCAGGAGGTCGAGAGGCTGTTCGAAACCCTGCGCAAGCTGGCTTCCGAGGGCTGTTCGATCCTCTACATCAGCCACAAGCTGCAGGAGATCAAGGCGCTCTGCGATCGGGCGACGATCCTGCGCGGCGGCAAGGTGGTCGCGGAATGCGATCCCGAGGCCGAGACCGCAACCAGCTTGGCGCAGATGATGATTGGGGCCGAGCTTAAGTCCCTCGACCGGCGAAGCGGAACCGGAGGCGGCGAGGTGCGGCTGACGGTCGAGGGCCTGGACTTGCCGTCCGACGATGCCCACGGCACCGATCTGCACAACATCTCGTTGGAGGTCCGTGGCGGTGAGGTCTTCGGCATCGCCGGGGTTGCCGGCAATGGCCAGAACGAATTGCTGCAGGCCCTGTCGGGCGAGGTTCTGTCCGAGCGCCCCGAGGTGATCCGCATCGACAACCACAGCGTGGGCTTTCTCGACGCCGGCGAGCGCCGCCGCCAGGGCCTTTGCTGCGTGCCGGAGGAGAGACTTGGCCACGGTGCGGTGCCGGCCATGGACCTGGTCGAGAATGCGGTCCTCAGCGGGCACCATCGCATGGGTCTGCTGACGGCGCTCTTCATTCGGTCACTGGCGGCCGGTCGTTTCGCCGAGCAGATCGTCGACGACTTCGACGTCCGGACGCCGGGGGTCGCGGCCTCGGCCGGCAGCCTCTCGGGCGGCAACCTGCAGAAGTTCATCGTCGGCCGGGAGATCCTCCAGGCCCCGGGAGTCCTGGTCGCCTCGCAGCCGACCTGGGGCGTCGATGCCGGGGCGGCGGCGGCGATCCACCAGGCGCTCTTCGACCTGGCCGGTCAGGGAACCGCGGTCCTGGTGATCTCCCAAGACCTGGACGAGCTGCTGGCGATCACCGATCGTTTGGCGGTGATCAACGTCGGCGTCCTGTCCAACGCTCTGGTCACGGCCGAGGCCTCGGTCGAGGAGATCGGCCTCCTGATGGGGGGCATTCACGGCCTTGACGCGCACCCGGCGCCCGGCGCGGCGCAGGCAGGGCCCCGGGCGGAGCAGGGGGCGGGCGATGGCGATTAAGGTCGAGCCGAGGCGCGAGATCTCGCGGCGGCTGCTCTATCTCACGCCGCTGCTGGCCTTCCTGCTGACGGTTATCACCGGTTTCTTTCTCTTCGCCCTGATGGGCAGCGATCCCTTCCTGGCGCTCTACCATTTCTTCATCTCGCCGCTCTTGAGTCTCTACGGACTGAGCGAGCTGCTGGTGAAGGGCGCGCCGCTGATCATGATCGGGGTCGGCCTGGCGATCGGCTTCCGGGCCAACGTCTGGAACATCGGCGCCGAGGGCCAGCTCACCCTGGGCGCGGTCGCCGGCGGCGGATTGGGCCTGCTGTTCTGGAACGAGACCGGGTTTTGGATCCTGCCGCTGATGTGCGTGGCCGGAATCCTCGGCGGGATGGCCTATGGCGCGATCCCGGCTTTCCTCAAAACCCGCTTCGGGGTCAACGAGATCCTGACCAGCCTGATGCTGACCTACGTCGCGACCCTGTTCCTCAGCACCCTGGTCTACGGACCCTGGAAGGACCCGGAGGGCTTCAACTTCCCGCAGTCGCGGATGTTCACCGACTCGGCCTTGTTGCCGATCATCCTGGAGGGCACGCGACTCAACCTGGGCGCCGTGGTTGCGATCCTGGTTGCGGTCGCCGGCTGGGTCCTGATGACCTTCACCATCGTCGGTTTCCAGGTCCGGGTGGTCGGCCTGGCGCCTGCGGCGGCGCGCTTCGCCGGCTTCAGCCGCAAGCGGGTGATCTGGCTGAGCCTGCTGATCGGCGGTGGCCTGGCCGGCCTGGCCGGGACCTTCGAGGTCGCCGGGCCGATCGGCCAGCTGGTGCCGGTGATCACCCCGGGCTACGGCTTCACCGCGATCATCGTTGCCTTTCTCGGCCGGTTGCATCCCCTGGGAATCATTCTCTCCGGCCTGCTGATGGCGCTGTCCTACATCGGCGGCGAGAACGCCCAGGTCGAGGTCGGTTTGCCCCAGGCGGTCACCGGCGTCTTCCAGGGCTTGCTACTGTTCTTCCTTCTGGCCTCGGATTTCCTGGTTCGCTACCGGATCCGGATCCTCAAGCCCGTGACGGAGGGATAAGCCGTGTCCGCCGATGCCAGCGTCCTCGTCCTCCTGACCATCATCTCCGCGGCCACGCCCTTACTCTTCGCCGCCCTGGGCGAGCTGGTCGTCGAGAAGTCCGGGGTCCTGAACCTGGGGGTCGAGGGCATGATGCTCGCCGGCGCGGTCACCGGATTCGCAGTCGCGGTGACCACCGGCAGCGGTACGCTCGGCGTCGTGGCCGGTGCCCTGGCCGGGGCTGCGATGGCCCTGATCTTCGGGGCCCTGACCCTGACCCTGGCCGCCAACCAGGTCGCGACCGGGCTGGCGCTGACCATCTTCGGGATCGGTCTCTCGGCCTTGCTCGGCGCCGGATTCGTCGGCGTGCCGGTGACCGCGCTGCCCAAGCTGAACCTACCCGGTCTCAGCGACCTGCCCTTGATCGGGCCCTTGTTCTTCGGCCACGACGCATTGGTCTACCTTTCGATCCTGGCAACCCTCGGCGTTGCCTGGTTCCTCAGGCGCAGCCGCGGCGGTATGATCTTGCGCGCGGTCGGCGAATCCGACATCGCGGCCCACTCGATCGGCTACAATGTCATCGCCGTGCGCTATCGGGCGGTTCTATTCGGAGGGGCTATGTCTGGTCTTGGCGGCGCTTATCTGTCGCTGTCCTACACCCCGATGTGGGCGGAGGAGATGACCGCCGGGCGCGGCTGGATCGCGCTGGCGCTGGTGGTCTTCGCCTCCTGGCGGCCATGGCGCCTGCTGCTCGGCGCCTACCTCTTCGGCGGCGTCACCATCCTGCAGCTCTACGCCCAGGGGGCCGGGGGCCTCGGCATCCCGGCGCAGGTGATGTCAATGCTGCCCTATCTCGCAACCATCGCGGTCCTGACCGTCATCGCAGCAGGGCCGTGGAAGGGCCGGCTCGACGCTCCGGCCTGCTTGGGCAAGCCGTTTCGACCCTCAACCTAAGAGACACCAAAAGAACAACACGGGAGGAGTGATCAATGAACAACCGTTTCACACGCCGAGGATTCCTAGCCGGCTCGGCGGCCGCGGCCGGCACCTTGTCGCTGGTTGGTCCGCAGGCCCTTGCGGCCGAGCCGCTGAAGGTGGGCTTCGTCTACGTCGGTCCGATCGGCGACTTCGGCTGGACCCACGGCCACGACCTTGGCCGCAAGGCGATCGAGAAGAAGTTCGGCGACAAGGTGAAGACCTCCTACGTCGAGAACGTCGCCGAGGGACCGGACGCCGAGCGGGTGATCCGGCAGCTTGCGGCCTCCGGCCACGGCCTGATCTTCACCACCTCCTTCGGCTTCATGAACTCGACGATCAAGGTCGCCAAGCAGTTCCCCAAGGCGAAGTTCGAGCACGCCACCGGCTACAAGACCGCGGCCAACGTCTCGGCCTACAACGCCAAGTTTCACGAGGGCCGCACCGTTTGCGGCCTCATTGCCGGACACGTGAGCAAGTCCGGCATCGTCGGCTACATCGGCTCCTTCCCGATCCCCGAGGTCGTGATGGGCATCAACGCCTTCGCCCTGGCAGCGCAGAAGATCCGTCCCGACGTCAAGGTCAAGGTTGTCTGGGTCAACTCCTGGTACGACCCGGGCAAGGAGGGCGACGGCGCCAAGGCCCTGATCGATCAGGGCGCGGATATCATCTGCCAGCACACCGACAGCCCGGCGCCGTTGCAGGTCGCCGAGGCGCGCGGCGTGCACGGCTTCGGCCAGGCCTCGGACATGAAGTCCTTCGCGCCCAACGGCCAGCTGACCGCGATCATCGACGACTGGACCAACTACTACGTCAAGCGCACCCAGGATGTGCTTGACGGGACCTGGGCCTCGCAATCGATCTGGTGGGGGATGAAGGAAGGCCTGGTTGCCATGGCGCCCTACGGCGAGGCGGTGCCGGAGAACGTCCGGGCCGAGGCCGACGCAGCGCAGAAGGGCATCATCGACGGTTCGCTGCACCCCTTCACCGGCCCGATCAAGAATCAGGCCGGCGAGGTCAAGGTCGCCGACGGCAAGACCATGTCGGATGAAGAGCTCCTACAGATCGACTGGTACGTTCAGGGCGTGGAGGCGTGACGACCGGCGTTTGACGGATCTGAGGCGATAAGGAAAGACGCGAAGCGAAGTCCTCCCCCTTGAGTGGGGAGGGCGGCTTCGCCGATTCAAGACTGGCCGGATAGCTCGTGCGCGGCGGAAAAGGGGCCCCATGTTCGAGGTGGTTCTCTGGGAATGGCTGGATCTCGTGGTCCGCTGGCTGCACGTCATCGCCGGCATCGCCTGGATCGGAAGCTCCTTTTATTTCGTGCATCTGGACCTGAGCCTGAAGCAACGCGAAGGCCTGCCCGAGGGCGCCCACGGCGAGGCCTGGCAGGTCCACGGCGGCGGCTTCTACAACATGGTCAAGTACCTGGTCGCCCCGGCGCGGATGCCGGACCGGCTGACCTGGTTCAAGTGGGAGGCCTATACGACCTGGCTCAGCGGCATGGCCTTGCTGGTGCTGGTCTACTACCTCCAGGCCGAGCTCTACATGATCGACCGCGGTGTGCTGGACCTCGCGCCGTGGCAGGCGGTGGCGGTCAGCCTGGTCGGGCTCGCCCTCGGCTGGATCGTCTACGACCTGCTTTGCCGCTCGCCGCTGGGGCGCAACGACAACACCCTGGCCCTGGTCGGCCTGGTCTTCCTCACGTTGCTCGCCTGGGTTTGCGCTCAGGTTTTCAGCGGCCGTGGCGCGATGATGCAGATGGGCGCCCTGATCGGCACGATGATGGTCGCCAACGTCTTCTTCGTGATCATCCCCGGCCAGCGCAAGGTGGTGGATGCACTGATCGCCGGCGAGGACCCCGACCCGGAGCTGGGCCGCCGGGGCAAGCAGCGCTCCCTGCACAACAACTACCTGACCCTGCCGGTGATCTTCGTGATGATTGGCAACCACTATCCCCTGGCCTTCGCCAGCCGCTGGTCCTGGCTGATGCTGGCAATTGTCCTGATCATGGGGGCGGTTATCCGCCATTTCTTCAACCAGCAGCACAAGGGCGAGGCCAGCCCCTGGTGGACCTGGGCAGTGGCCACTGCCGGCCTGGCGGCCATCGTCTGGCTGAGCGGCGAGCCGGCCACGGAAGCGGAGGGTGAAGCGCGGGCCGACCCGGCCGCCGTCGAGGAGATCGTGCTGTCCCGCTGCAGCATGTGCCACGCCGCCGAGCCGGTCTGGGAAGGCATCGCCCTGCCGCCCAAGAACGTGGTCCTGGAAACGCCCGAAGAGATCCGCCTCCAGGCCCGGGCGATAGATCTCCAGGTGGTCAGGACCCACGCCATGCCGCCGGGCAACATCACCGAGATCTCGGAGGAGGAGCGTCGAGCCCTTGCCGCCTGGATCGCCGAGGGCGCGCCCGGCTGGTAGATGCGGCATGGCGAAGGCACCCCAAAGAGCCATCCGCGGCCGCCTGCTCAGTTTCCTCGACGATCCAGCGACCGCCGGCGCCGAGGCGAGCCACAGCTACATCGAAGACGGCCTGCTGGTCATCGCCGAGGGCCGGATCGCCCAGGTCGGCGAGGCCAAGGGGCTGCTGGGCAAGCTGCCCAAGGGCCTGCCGGTCGATCACTACCCCGACGACCTGATCCTGCCGGGCTTCATCGATCCGCACATCCACTACCCCCAGACCCAGGTCATCGCCTCCTACGGTGCCCAATTGCTCGATTGGCTGGAGCGCTACGCCTTCGTCGAGGAGCTCAAGTTCGCCGATCCGGGCCACGCCGCCAGGGTGGCGGTCTTCTTCCTGGACGAGCTGTTGCGCAATGGCACGACAACGGCGGCGGTCTACTGCACGGTGCACGCGGCCTCGGTCGAGGCCTTCTTCGCCGAGTCCGAGCGGCGCAACACCCGCATGCTGGCCGGCAAGGTCCTGATGGATCGGCGCGCACCCGCGGGCCTGCTGGATACGGCGCAATCCGGCTACGATAAGAGCAAGGCGCTGATCGCCCGCTGGCAGGGGCGGGGGCGGCAGCACTACGCGGTGATCCCGCGTTTCGCCGTGACCTCCAGCCCGGAACAGTTGGAGGCTGCCGGGACACTGCTGCGCGAGCACCCCG
>JASJAL010000233.1 GCA_030067055.1 Kiloniellales bacterium
GGGCAAGCGCTTCGTCGCCCTGGCCGGCGAAGAGCGCATCCTCTACGACGCCGACCCGGCCGCGGTCGGCGAGGAGGACCCGAAACACCAACGCAAGAGCGGCCGGGAGTAGGCGGAAATGGGTCTGGATACGGTCGAGCTGGTGATGTCGGTCGAAGAGGAGTTCGGCATCGACATCCCGCCGGAGGCGGCGGAGAAGATCACCACGGTCGGCGACCTGCGGGACTTCGTCGTGAGGTCGCTGCAGCGCAAGGGCGCCGGGACCAGCGAGGTCTCAGGCGACTCGGTTCTGCACCGGATCCAGCGGATCTTCGAGACGGGCCACGGCATCGGTCCCGAGCGGGTGGTGCCCACGGCGCGCATCATCGCCGACCTCGGCCTGAACTAGCGGGCGGGAAGAGGGCACCGGACGCGGTGGCACCGTTTTTCGACTCGCCCGCGATCTTCGACGACCGTCTTAACAGTGGAGCCGATGCCTAATGATTGTCGTGGTGGGCGAGCCGGGGATGAACTAGGCCATGACCAAAGTCGCCGGCGTGATCCTGGCGGGCGGGCTGTCGCGGCGCATGGGCGGCGGCGACAAGGCCCTGCGGTCGTTGGCGGGCAGGCCGGTACTCGCCCACGTGGTGGCGCGGGCGCGGCCGCAGGTCGCGGCCCTGGTGCTCAACGCCAACGGCGATCCCGGGCGCTTCGCCGACTTCGGCTTGCCGGTCGCCCCCGACATCGTCGAGGGCTTCGCCGGGCCGCTGGCCGGGATCCTGACCGGCCTCGCCTGGGCCGAGGCGGCGGTGCCGGGCTGCAAATGGCTCGCGAGCTTCGCCTGCGATGCGCCCTTCCTGCCGGAGGACCTGGTCGCCCGGATGCTGGCGGCGGTCGAGGCCGAGGGCGCCGATCTGGCCTGCGCCGCCTCTCGCGGCCGGACGCACCCGGTCTTCGGGCTCTGGCCGCTCCGCCTGCGCACCGACCTCGAGGCGGCGATGCGCGAGGAGGAGATCCGCAAGGTCGACCGCTGGACCGCACGCCACCGCTTGGCGACCGTCGACTTCCCTGGGGTCGAGACCGCCGAGGGGCCGCTCGATCCCTTCTTCAACGCCAACCGTCCCGAGGACCTGGACGAGGCGGCGAGGCTGGCCATCTTGCTCGCTTGAGGACTGGGGGCGGGAGCGCCGACGCGGGACCGCGTCCGCTGCCTCCGGCTCGACGCGCTTGATCGGACGAGCCCGGCGGCCGAGTCGTCTTCCGCACCGCCGGCGAAGAGTTGCCGCTCGATCCGGCGCTTCCCGCAGGAATCCTGGGGCGCCGGGGCTACGGCCCCTCGGCCTGCCCAGATATGGTGGCCAAGGATCGTTCGTCGATCTATGGTGGCTTCCATCTCTACGAGCTAAGGGATTGATGCCTCAACATGTCGTCGCATTCGGCCGCACATGCGGCTGCGATGGACCGTCTCTATAAGGTCCAGCGCCATGTCTACGATATCAGCCGCAAGTACTACCTGATCGGCCGCGACCGGATGATCGCCGAACTTGCGCCGCCGGTCGGTGGCAACGTGCTCGAGATCGGCTGCGGGACCGGGCGAAATCTGGTGGCGGGGGCCAAGCGCTATCCCCAGGCCCATTTCTACGGCCTCGACATCTCGCGCGAGATGCTGCGCTCCGCGGAGGCCGCGGTCCGTCGGGCCGGAGTCAGCGACCGGGTGACCCTGATCCAGGGCGATGCCACGCTCTTCGATCCGGCCGTCAGCCTCGGATTCCCGAGCTTCGACCGGGTCTTCGCCTCCTATTCGCTGTCGATGATCCCGCCCTGGGCGCACGCGCTGCGCCACGCTTTGGCCCTGACCGCGCCCGGCGGCACCCTGTCGGTCGTCGAGTTCGGGCTCTGCGAGGGCTGGCCGGACTGGTGCCGGACGACCCTCTACGCCTGGCTCGCCAAGTTCCGGGTCAAGCCGCGCGAGACCTTGATGCCGGTGTTGGAGGCCGCGGCGGCCGAGGTCGGCGCGACCCCGAAGGCGGTGCCCCTGTGGAATGGCTACGTCACCTACATCCGGGTCGAGCGGCCGGAGTTGAGCGCGGCCGCCTGAGTCCACCCGGCCGGCGCAGCACCTCAAAGAAAGCTCGCGATTTCCTCCAACGGCTTCTTGATCGTGGCGCTGCGAGGGATGGTCGCGTCGGCGGCCGGGTAACCGGTGACCAGCAGGACGAAGGGCCGCTCGCTGTCCGGCCGGGCGCAGATCTGGTTGAGGAAGCCCATCGGCTTGGGGGTGTGGGTCAGGGTGGCAAGCCCGGCGTGATGCAGGGCGCAGATGAGGAAGCCGGTGGCGATGCCCACGGACTCGCTGACGTAGTAGTTCTTGAGATCCTGCCCGGTCTCCGGGCCGCCCCGGCGCTGGGCGAAGATCGCGATCAGCCAGGGCGCGGTTTCCAGGAAAGGCTTGTCGGCGTCGGTACCGAGCGGCGCCAGGGCCTCGAGCCATTCCTCGCCCGCCTTGCCGCCGTAGAAGGCGCGTTCCTCGGCCTCCGCCTTCTCGCGCACCAGTGCCTTAGTCGCAGGGTCGCCGATCACGGCAAAGTGCCAGGGCTGGTGGTTGGCGCCGCTGGGCGCCGTCCCGGCAGCGCGGATGCAGGTCTCGATGATTTCGCGCGGCACGGGCCGGTCCGAGAAGTCGCGCAGGCTGTGGCGGCGGCGAATCTCGGCGTAGAAGGCCTCGGCCCGGGCCCGCATCTCGGATTCCGGGTAGGACAGGAAATCGCTGAGTGGCAGGGTCTCGTGTTCCGGCATCGGACAGCTCGCGCAGTTCTTAGTAGATCCCAGGCTTAGTCGCGGGGTTTTCGGCCGGTTCCCTAGCACGAAGCGATGGCCGGACGAAGCGTCGCGGCCGGACCCCCGTGGCATACCAAAGGCCACTTAACATCCGGGCCGGCGACGCCTAGATTGAAAGGCGGGCAGGGCGCGCCCTTCGGCGCGCGGCGGGCAGGAGCGTCAGCGGTGACCGAGCGGAAGGAGACACTCGACCTGGGCGTCGTGATCGAGCGGCGCGAGGCCGAAAATCGCTGGATCGATCACACCTGGCACGCCGTGGCGGTGATCGTCGGCGCCGCGCCCCTGGACCCCCTCGGGCCCTGGCGGAAGCTGACCGAGGGCGACGGCTGGGTCCAGTTCCATGCCGGCACCTTGCCGCTGGAGCTGTTTCGCCGCGAGACCGAGGGCTACAAGGTCATCCTTTCCCAGGATCCGCCGCGCCTCTTCGTCGTGCTGCGCCAGGTCGAGGACCCGGACTCGGCGCACGACCTGGCGCCCTTCCTGGTCACGGCCTGCCCCTATGAGGCCCAGGACTACCTGGACGTCGGCGACGACCTGGTCGAGCCGGTGACCATGCCGGAGGCCGTGGCCGCCTTCGTCAAGGCCTACTGCGACGAGCACCACGTCGAGGAAGTTTTCCACAAGCGCAAGCGCAAGCCCCACGATCCCCGGAAGGTCGGTTTCGGCCAGAGACGGGGAACTTCGGGAAGCGGCAACGGCCGGAGCCCCGGGTGATGCCCGGCGCCGACGACAAGACCGGGGAGGGCGAGGCCTTCCTGGCCCGCTGGGCGCGGCGCAAGGAGGCGCAGCGCCAGGCCACGCCGCCGGCCGAGCCGGAAGCGGCGCAGCCGGGCGAGGTCGAGCCCGCCGGTGAGGCGGAGCCGCCGCTGCGCGTCGAGGACCTGCCCGACATCGAGACATTGGACGAGAGTTCGGACTTCACCGTCTTCCTCAAGGAGGGCGTGCCGCAGAGCCTGCGGCGCCGGGCCCTGCGCAAGCTGTTCCGGCTCAACCCGATCTTCGCCAACCTCGACGGCCTGGCCGAATACGACGAGGACTATCACACCGTCGTCGACCTGCCCGGCGGGGTGAAGACCCTGTTCCAGGCCGGCAAGGGCATGGTGCAGCCCGAAGACGAAAAGTCGAATGAGCCCGCCGAGGACGACACCGCCTCTGCGGAAACGGCCGGGCCGCCGGCGGAAGAGCCCGCGGCGGAGGCCGAGTCGGAGGCTGCTGCAGGCTTGCCCGAAGAATCTGCAGAGCCGCTGCCCGAGGTGCAAGAGCAGGAGGAGACAGCGGTCTCGGCGGTCGATGCGGAGTCTGCGCCGGCCGCGCCGGCGGCTGTCCGCGGCAGCGCGCTCAAGCGCCGCTGGGGTGATTTCGAAGGCTAGGTGCCTCAAATGATTGGTCTTTGGCTATCCCGGCGCGCGGCCTGCGGCCGATTTGGCTGCCGGCGTCCAGCCAGCCGTCACGCGCGCGGCCGCCGCCACGGAGTCGAAGCTGGCCGGCCGGCGTCGCGTATGCGCCTTCGCACTTGCAGCAAGGCCTTGAGTTGACTTGCCGGAGGAACCGGCGTCTAATTATTAAAGTCAATGAAAGCCGTACCTTAGGTAGGGTTTCTCGAAACTCTCAAAGTCGGCAAGCAGGGGTGATCAACACCCCCGAATTTCAGAAGCGAGGCGCGTATTGGCGATAACTTCCGCTAGCAGGGAAGTGCCTGAGGAAGACCAGCTCAGGGCGCAGTGCTATTGGCTTTTGGCACGACTGCTGGCTTGCGCCCCGGATCAGGCTTTCCTCGATCACGTTGCCCGCCTGAAGGGCGACGAGTCCGACCTCGGCAAGGCGATCAACTCGCTCGTGGCGGCGGCCCGCGGTGCCTCTCTGTCGGCCCTCGAGGAAGAGCACTTCAACCTCTTCGTCGGCGTCGGCCATGGCGAGTTGGTGCCCTACGCCTCCTACTACCTGACCGGTTTCCTGCACGAGAAGCCCCTGGCCAACCTGCGGCTCGACATGAGCCGGCTCGGCATCGCCCGGGCGGTCGGCGTCGCGGAGCCGGAAGACAACATTTCGTCGCTCTGCGAGATGATGGCCGGCATGATCATGGGCGAGTTCGGCGAACCGGTCGACCTGCCCGCGCAGCGGGCCTTCTTCGACAGACACATCGGATCCTGGGCGCCCCGGTTCTTCGAGGACCTGGAGGCAGCCCGTAACGCCGCCTTTTACATGCCGGTCGGCACGATCGGCCGGCTGTTCATGGCGGTCGAGAGCGAAGCATTCAAGATGGCGGCCTAGCGCCCAAAGGCAAAAGCAACATGGGGGACCGGCCCCGCTAGGCAATCTCCGGTCGATGAGTTCACCCAAGTGGGAAGGTGAGCAGATGAGCGAGAAGAAGAAAGCTGAGACCATGGGTCGGCGCGATTTCTTCCGGAAAGCCGGGCTCGGGGCAGGCGCCGCGGGCGCCGTCGCCGTGGCGCTGTCCCAGACGCCTGCGAAGGCGGCTGTGGCCGGCGGCAAGGCCCCCGATGGCAAGGGCTACCAGGAGACCGACCACGTGAAGAAATACTACGAACTTGCCAGGTTCTAGGAAGACAGGAGAGGTCAATGCTGACACGTAAGACGAATGGGGTTGCGAATGGCCCCCGTTTGTCAAAGGCGCTGTCCGGCCTTGCCGGCAGTGCAATTGACCGCCGTTCCTTCCTGAAGCGATCCGGATTGGCCGTGGGCGGTGCCGCGGCGGCTTCGGGTCTCTCCTACGGGATGGTGAAGAAGGCCGAGGCGGCCGGTGCGACCGGTAACGTCACGATGGTCAAATCCGTTTGCACCCACTGCTCGGTGGGCTGCACGGTCATGGCCGAAGTTCAGGACGGCGTCTGGATCGGGCAGGAGCCCGGTTGGGACAGCCCCTTCAACCTGGGCGCCCACTGCGCCAAGGGCGCCGCGGTGCGCGAGCACGCGCACGGTGAGCGCCGCCTCAAGCATCCGACCAAGCTGGTCGACGGCAAGTGGCAGAAGGTCTCCTGGGAAGAGGCGATCAACGAGATCGGCGACCAGATGCTGCAGATCCGCGAGAAGTCGGGTCCGGACTCGGTGTATTGGCTCGGTTCCGCCAAGCACAACAACGAGCAGGCCTATCTCTTCCGCAAGTTTTACGCTTTCTGGGGCTCCAACAACGGTGACCACCAGGCGCGGATTTGCCACTCCACCACGGTCGCAGGTGTTGCCAACACCTGGGGCTATGGCGCGATGACCAACAGCTACAACGACATTCACAATTCGCGCGCCATCTTCCAGATCGGCGGCAATCCGGCCGAGGCGCATCCCGTCGCCATGCAGCACATGCTCAAGGCGAAGGAGCAGAACAACGCGCCCTTCATCGTCTGCGATCCGCGCTTCACGCGGACCGCGGCCCATGCCGACGAGTACGTGCGGCTCCGTCCGGGCAGCGACGTCGCCCTGATCTGGGGCATCATGTGGCATGTCTTCCAGAACGGTTGGGAGGACAAGGAGTTTATCCGCCAGCGCGTCTGGGGCATGGACCAGATCAAGGCCGAGGTCGCCAAGTGGACCCCGGAAGAGACCGAGCGCGTGACCGGCGTTCCGGGCTCGCAGCTCAAGCGCGTCGCGCGGACGCTGGCCAACAACCGCCCCTTCACCATCATCTGGTGCATGGGCGGCACCCAGCACACCAACGGCAACAACAACACCCGCGCCTACTGCGCCCTGGGCCTGTCCCTCGGCGTGATCGGCACCTCGGGTGGCGGCGCCAACATCTACCGTGGCCACGACAACGTTCAGGGCGCCACGGACATGTGCGTGCTGTCGCATTCGCTGCCGGGCTACTACGGCCTGAAGACCGGGTCGTGGAAGCACTGGGCCAGGGTCTGGGACGTCGAGTACGACTACCTGCTCGGGCGCTTCGCCAGCAAGGAGTTGATGGAGAGCAAGGGCATCCCGGTGTCGCGCTGGGTCGACGGCGTGCTCGAGGCCAAGGAGAACATGGACCAGCCGGACAATCTCCGGGCCATGGTCTTCTGGGGGCATGCGCCGAACTCGCAGACCCGCGGCCTCGACATGAAGAAGGCCTTCGAGAAGCTCGATCTCCTGGTCGTGATCGATCCCTATCCGACGGTCTCGGCGGTCTTTCACGACCGCACCGACGGCGTCTACCTGCTGCCGGCGGCGACGCAGTTCGAGACCTACGGATCGGTGACGGCCTCCAACCGCTCGCTGCAGTGGCGGGAAAAGGTCTTTGAGCCGCTCTTCGAGGCGAAGACGGATCACGAGATCATGTACCTCCTTGCCAGCAAGCTCGGTTTCGCGGACGAGATGTTCAAGAACATCAAGGTCACCGAGAACGAGCCGCTGATCGAGGACATCACCCGCGAGTTCAACGGGGGCACCTGGACCATCGGCTACACCGGTCAGTCGCCGGAGCGGCTGCGCTCGCACATGGCCAACCAGGCGACCTTCGACAAGACCACCTTGCAGGCGGTCGGCGGGCCCAACGACGGCGAGTACTACGGCCTGCCCTGGCCTTGCTGGGGCACGGCGGAGATGGGCCATCCCGGCACTCCGATCCTCTACGACACCTCGAAGCCGGTCGCCGAAGGCGGCCTCTGCTTCCGGGCGAGGTTCGGGGTCGAGAAGGACGGCGACAACCTGCTGGCCGAAGGCAGCTACCCGGTCGGCTCCGAGATCCAGGACGGCTATCCGGAGTTCACCATGGCCCTGCTCAAGAAGCTGGGCTGGGACGGGGATCTGACCGACGACGAGCGGGCCGCGATCGAGAAGGTCGCCGGCGACAAGACCAACTGGAAGACCGACCTTTCCGGCGGCATCCAGCGGGTCGCGATCAAGCATGGCTGTGCGCCCTTCGGCAACGCCAAGGCGCGGACGGTGGTGTGGAACTTCCCGGATCCGGTGCCCACGCACCGCGAGCCGCTCTACACCTCCAGGCGTGATCTTGTGGCCGACTATCCGACCTACGCGGACAAGCAGGCCTATCGCCTGCCGACCCTCTATGAGTCGCTCCAGAAGACGGACCACACGGGCGAATACCCGCTGATCCTGACCTCCGGACGTCTCGTGGAGTACGAGGGCGGCGGCGACGAGTCGCGCTCGAACCCCTGGCTGGCCGAGCTCCAGCAGGACATGTTCGCCGAGATCAACCCCTACGATGCCAACCAGAACGGCATCAAGGACGGTCAGATGATCTGGCTGCATACGCCGGAGGGGGTGAAGGTCAAGGTCAAGGCCATGGTGACCGAAAGGGTCGCGCGCGGCGTGACCTTCATGCCGTTCCACTTCGGCGGTCACTTCCAGGGCGAGGACCTGCGGGCCAAGTATCCCGCCGGCGCCGACCCCTATGTCCTGGGCGAGGCGGCCAACTCCGCCTTCACCTACGGATACGACTCTGTGACCCAGATGCAGGAGACCAAATGCAGTCTCTGCCGTATCGAGCCTGCATAAGGAGGACCTAAGCTATGGCACGTATGAAATTCCTATGCGACGCCGAGCGCTGCATCGAATGCAATGCCTGCGTCACCGCGTGCAAGAACGAGCACGAGGTCCCCTGGGGCGTGAACCGTCGGCGGGTCGTCACCATCAATGACGGCAAGCCGGGCGAGCGCTCGATCTCGGTCGCTTGCATGCATTGTTCGGACGCGCCCTGCATGGCGGTCTGCCCGGTGGATTGCTTCTACCAGACCGACGAGGGCGTGGTCCTGCATTCCAAGGACCTTTGCATCGGTTGCGGCTACTGCTTCTACGCCTGCCCCTTCGGGGCACCGCAGTACCCGCAGGCGGGCAACTTCGGCAGCCGCGGTAAGATGGACAAGTGCACCTTCTGTGCGGGTGGACCCGAGGAGGACATGTCCTCCAGCGAGTTCAACAAGTACGGGCGCAACCGTCTTGCCGAGGGCAAGCTGCCGCTTTGTGCCGAGATGTGCTCGACCAAGGCGCTGCTTGCCGGCGACGGCGACTCGGTGTCCGACATCTACCGCGAGCGCGTTGTCGCCCGCGGCTTCGGTTCGGGCGCCTGGGGCTGGGGCACGGCCTATCAGCAGAAGACGGGCTCCTAGTCTCACGTCTCCGTCCGGGGATGAAACGTCGGTGCGGGGGCGGCTTGACGGCCGCCCCCGTCGCCGAATCGGAGTGCCGGCCGAGGTGGCCGAAGACGCCACTGCTGGTATAATCCTTTTAATCTTTCCCCAGGCGCCAACGGCGCCCGATGTGGCTGGCTCCAAGTTGGACGAAGGACGGTGAAACGATGATCCTGCGCAGTTTGAAGATCCTGCTTTGCATCTCGGCGATAGCCGCGATAGCGGGCCTCGGCGCTTGCCGGAAGGAAGAGCAGGGTCGGATCCGCAATTTCGAGCCGGGCGTCTACCAAGGGCAAGACGATACGCCGCTGGATTCGGCGGTGGTCGACGAGTTGCGCCAGCGGGCCCGGCGCCAGGCCGGCGGATGACGCCGAAGACGGCCGGCAGAGAGACTTCGGGAGAGACGGACATGACATTGCTTCTTCGACACCCTCGCCGGGGCGGCCTCCGCCTGGCCGCGGTCCTGGTTCTCGGTCTGGCGATGCTGGCCGGCGCGGCCCTGTCTCCGGAGACGGCCCTGGCGCAGGCGACCCGCGGCGACGTGGCCCAGGAGACCCCGACCGGAGGCAGCATCCCGGGCAACTCCCTGGGCTCGGCCAGCGACACCGAGATCTGGCGCCAGGTGCGCCAGGGCGTGCAAGGTACGGTCTCGATTCCCGATGCCAAGGCCGGTCAGCTGATCCAGTCCCAGGGCGAGAGCTGGCGGGCCTGGCGGAATGGCCCGCTTTCGACCGTCGGCGGCTGGGCCATGCTGGGCACGATCATTCTCCTGGCCCTGTTTTTCGCCCTGCGCGGGCGGATCAAGATCGACGCCGGGGCCTCGGGCCGCACGGTCGAGCGCTTCAACGGCATCGAGCGCTTCGCCCACTGGTTGACCGCGGTCTCCTTCATCGTGCTCGCCGTGACCGGGCTGAACCTGCTCTACGGCCGCTACGTGCTGCTGCCGATCCTCGGTCCCGAGGTCTTCTCGGCCCTCACGACCGCCGGCAAGTATGCGCACAACTTCATATCCTTCGCCTTCATGCTGGGCGTGGTGATGATGGTGGTGCTCTGGGTGCGCCACAATATCCCGAATCGCTACGACCTGATCTGGCTGTCCAAGGCGGGCGGTCTCTTCACCAAGGGCGTGCATCCGCCCTCGAAAAAGTTCAACGCCGGCCAGAAGATCATTTTCTGGGCCGTGGTGCTGGGCGGCATCTCGATCAGCCTCTCGGGCATCTCGCTGCTCTTTCCCTTCGAGTTCGGGTTTTTCGAGGCCACCTACAGGTTCCTGAACGTCTTCGGCGCCGGCCTGCCAGAGACCCTGACGCCGATGCAGGAGATGCAGCTCTCGCAGCTCTGGCACACCGTCGTCGGGCTGTTCCTGACCGCGGTGATCTTGGCCCACATCTACATCGGCTCGGTCGGCATGGAGGGCGCCTTCGCCGCCATGGGCTCCGGCATGGTCGACGAGAACTGGGCGCGGGAGCACCACAATCTCTGGATGGCCGAGCTCAAGGGCGAGCCCATGCCGAAGCTGGACGACCATGGTGACGGCAAGCCCCAGCCGGCGGAGTAGGCTTGCTGGAGGGAGCCGGATGCGGAAAAAGACGCTAGCCCTCGCGGTCGCGATCCTGGGTGCGGTTAGCCTGGCCCTACCGGGCCCGGCGGCCGCCCTCAGCCAAGAGGAGGCTGAACGCAAGGTCGCCGAGGACTTCGGGGTCGAGGTCCTCGCCAAGCACACCCGCGCCGGCGAGATCGAGGGCCGGGCCGTATGGTTCCTGACCGTGATGAACCCCGGCGGCACCTTCAACGATGCCTTTCAGGTCAACACCCTGGCGGTCGACCAGGAGACCGGCGAGCTGGTCCCGGCCTTCCGACACCGGGCGAGCGGCTACGACCTGCCCGGCGCCGCGTCCCTGGACGACCAAACCGGGGTGCGGCCGGACATGAGCGGCTCGCGGCCGTGGCGTTGACGCCTGTCGGCCAGGGGTAATCCGAGGCGCCCCCGCTTTCGCCAGCTTGGGACAAGGAGCGCGATACCTGGTGTTCCCCAGACCGAAGCCGAGAGCCCGCATGGCCGCCCAGGTCGCCGCCTGCCTGGTTGCGGTCCTGGCACTGCTTCCGCTGCCGCTGGGCGCCGAGCTCTCGGGCCACGGCGGCTTCGTCAAGGGCGTCGGGGTCTCGCCCGACGGCCGGCGGGTGATCAGCGCCGGCTTCGACTACGCGGTGATCCTCTGGGACCTGGAATCGCAGACCCAGCTGCGCGGCTTCTATGAGCACGAGGGCGCGGTCAACGCGGTGACCTTCCTGCCGGAAGGCGATCGGGCGATCTCGGCGGGCGACGACGGCACCTTGAGGCTCTGGGACGTCGGCTCGGGCGATCTGCTGCACACCTTCGAGGGCCACCAGGGCAAGGTGGCCGCGGTCGCGGTCTCGCCGAACGGCGGCCTGGCCGCCTCGGCCGGCTGGGACCGCACGGTGCGATTCTGGGACCTCGAATCCCGGCGTCCGGCCCAGGTTCTCAACGGCCACGACAACAACGTCAACGCCGTCGCCTTCTCGCCGGACGGCAACCAGGTCCTAACCGGTAGCTACGACGGTGCCCTGCGGCTCTGGCGGGTGTCTGATGCCACCCAGTTGGCGACCCTCAAGGGCCATGACTTCGGGGTCACGGCCGTGGCCTTCACGCCGGACGGCCGGCGCGCGGTCTCGGTCAGCGTCGACCAGTCCCTGCGGATCTGGAACCTGGAGAGCGGCAGCGAGGAGGCCAGCCTCCTGGGCCACGAAGGATCGATCTTCGCCGTTGCGGTCTCGCCCGACGGGCGCTTTGCCGCGACCGGCGGCGTCGACCGGGTGCTGCGCCTCTGGGACCTGGACGACGGCAAGGAGGTGAAGCTCTTCCTGGGCCATGACGAGCCGGTCTGGTCGCTCGCCTTCTCGCCGGACGGGCGACAGCTGATCTCGGCCGGGGCGGACGAGGTGCTGCGGGTCTGGGACATCTCGACCGGGCTCGAGGTCGGGACCCCGGACCGCAAGTGGAACGCGGTCAAGGCGGACTTGCCGCCGGACGACGGCAGCCGCGGCGCGGCGCTGTTCCGCAAGTGCGGGATCTGCCATTCGGTCAGCGCCGAGGGCGGCAAGCGCGCGGGGCCGACGCTCTACGGGCTCTTCGGGCGGCGCGCCGGCACGGTCGCGGGCTATAAGTACTCCAAGGCCCTGAACGGCAGCGACCTGGTCTGGACCGAGGAGACGGTCGACGCGCTCTTCGCCCAGGGACCGCAC
>JASJAL010000225.1 GCA_030067055.1 Kiloniellales bacterium
AGGCCCAGGTGGCGGAATTGGTAGACGCGCAGGCTTCAGGTGCCTGTGGGGGCAACCCCGTGGAGGTTCGAGTCCTCTCCTGGGCACCATCGCTTCGGTCGGTGGTGCGATCATCAAGGCAGGCGTAAGGGCCCCGAAGCCTTTGTCCTTCGTTCTTCATCAAGACGACCTTCCGGACGACGTCGAGCTCGGCGACAGCATCGCGGTCGACACCGAAACCATGGGCTTGAACTTGGCCCGAGACCGCCTCTGCCTGGTCCAGCTCTCCGCCGGCGACGGCAAGAGCCACCTGGTCCAGCTCCGCAAGGACGCCTATGACGCGCCCAGGCTCAAGGCGGTCCTGAGCGATCCTAAGCGTCTGAAAATCTTTCACTTCGCGCGGTTCGACCTGGCTGCGCTGCAGCGCTATCTGGGGGTCGACTGCCGTCCGGTCTACTGCACGCGGACGGCCTCGCTGATGATCCGCACCTACACGGATCGCCACGGCCTGAAGGACCTCTGTCGAGAGCTCCTCGGCGTCGAGATCTCCAAGCAGCAACAGTCTTCCGACTGGGGTGCGGCAAGTCTGAGCGAAGAGCAGCTGCGCTATGCGGCTGCCGATGTTCTCCATCTTCACCGCCTCAAAGAAGTCCTCGACACCATGCTGGCCCGGGAAGGGCGCCGCGACTTGGCGCAAGCGGTCTTTGACTTTCTGCCGACCCGCGCTGCCCTGGACCTTGCAGGTTGGGAGAATGTGGATATATTCGCCCACTAGGTCGTAGTTAACTGGCCCGCAGAAAACCCTGCGAGCGCTTCAAAATTCCATGCTTTTGGGAACTTCTGCTTTACTTTGTTCTGCTATGGACTGCCAGTGGGCGAGAGGTAGCATCGAAAAAAGTCACACCCACGACCCCATCCAAGGCAACACTTCTGATCTAGACTGCGTACTATAGTTAAAGGACCTCTCGACACGATGAGCGCAAGCCCCCGCCCCGCCCTGCCTCTCGGCCAGAAGGATATCGAGGCCGCCCAGCGCACGCTTCGGCTCGAAGCCGAGGCGATCTCGGCGTTGAGCGCCGGCCTTGACCAGAACTTCGTCGAGGCCGTCGACCTGGTGTCCCGGATCTCGGGACGGGTGGTGGTCACCGGGATGGGCAAGAGCGGGCACATCGCACGCAAGATCGCGGCGACCCTCGCCTCCACCGGAACCCCGGCGATCTATGTCCATCCGGGCGAGGCCAGCCACGGCGATCTTGGCATGCTGACCGTCGACGATGCCGTGATGGCGCTGTCCAATTCCGGCAATACCTCCGAGCTGTCGGACATCATCGCCTTTACCCGCCGTTTCGGAATCTCGCTCGTCGGGATGACCAGCGCGCCGCAGAGCACCCTGGCCGAGCAGGCGGACGTCGCCTTGATCCTGCCAAAGGCGCCGGAGGCCTGCCCCATGGGCCTGGCGCCGACCACTTCGACCACGGTCATGCTGGCGCTGGGCGATGCCCTGGCGGTCGCCCTCCTGGAGCGCCGCGGCTTCACGCCGCAGGATTTCCAGGTCCTCCACCCCGGCGGCAGCCTGGGCAGCAAGCTGGCCCGGGTCAGCGAGCTGATGCAGGGCCGCGACGGCCTGCCCATCGTCACGCCGGAGACCCCGGTCGCAGAAGCGATTCTGGTCATGACGCAGAGCTTCGGCTTCCATCGGAGCTTCGGCTGCGTGGGGATCGCGGACGCTGCAGGGCGCCTGATCGGGATCGTGACCGACGGCGACCTCAGACGTCATATGAATTCGGGCTTGCTGGATCGCCCCGCTGGAGAGATTATGACGGGGAATCCGCAGACCATTCGCCCTCAGGCTCTGGCTGCCGAGGCCCTGGGCTTGATGAATGCGAAGCAGATCACCAGTTTATTCGTCGTCGAAGACGAAAGAGCTGTCGGGTTCTTGCATATCCACGACTGCTTACGGGCAGGCGTCGGATGAGAGGGGCGCTCCAATGAGACCAGGGTCGCCGTTGACCCAAGGGACCGGTGGAGACCACGCGCTGCGTCGAGAGGCGCCGGCCGTGGCCGTGCGCCTGCGTACCGGTCGTAGCGCCTACGCGCTTCTCATCGGCGTCTTGAAGACCCTTCTACCCAGCTTCGCCATCGGAATGGTCTTGCTGATCTTCGCCTGGCCCCAGATCAAGGTGGACAGCGAGCACTTCGGCATCGGCGTCCCTGAGCTTGCCGCGGACTACGCGGACAGCCTGTCGATGCTGAACGCGCGTTTCGACGGTGTCGATGACGAAGGCCGGCCGTACTCGCTTTCGGCCGACGAGGCCTCTCAGCCGTCAAGCGTGGACGAGATCGTCGATCTTGCACTGCCGAAGGGCGATATCACCCTCAACGACGGCACCTGGCTGGCGCTGACGGCCAAGACCGGCAAGTACGACCGCAAGGGCAACATGCTGGATCTGGCCGGGTCGGTCAGCCTGTTCCACGACCAGGGGTTCGAACTGCAGACCGAGACCGCAGCGATTGACCTCGAGGCCGGCCGAGCGGAAGGCTCGGATCCGGTTACGGGCCATGGGCCTTTCGGCCAGCTGCTCGCGGATGGCTTCCGTGTCGAGAACAATGGCGACACGATCGTCTTTACCGGTCGCAGCCGATTGATCTTGCAACCCGATCGCTAGGAAATCTTGAGGTGAGAGCACGCCGGCCAGCCCTGGGGCGCCTCGCGGCGCTCACCTTGGCGGTGGCGTTGCTTCCGAGCGGACTTGCCGCCCAAGGGCTGCTCGGGGCCGGGCAAGACAAGTCGCCCCTGGAGATCAATGCCGATCAGGGCATTGAATGGCGTCGGGACCAGAACACCTATGTCGCCAGCGGCAACGCCAGGGCGAGCCGAGGCGACCTCGAGCTCTTCGCCGACGTGCTGACGGCGCACTACCGCGACGCACCCGACGGCAGCAGCGAGATCTACAAGATCACGGCCGACGGCAACGTCCGCATCGTATCTCCCAACGAGAAGGCGGAAGGCGATCGGGGCGCCTACGACGTCGACAACGGCGTGGTGGTGCTGCTCGGCGAGAATCTTCGCCTGACAACGCCGGAAGAGGTGATCACGGCCCGCGACAGCCTCGAGTACTGGGAGCTCAAACAGATGGCCGTCGCACGCGGCGATGCCCTCGCCAAGCGCGAAGATCGCCGGATCAGCGCCGACGTTTTGGCCGCCCATTACGAGCCGGGCGCGGACGAGAAGCTGGAGCTGCGGCGCATCGAGGCCTACGGCAACGTCGAGGTCGAGACCGAGAAAGAGTTTGCTAGCGGTGACCGCGGGACCTATTTCGTCGACAAGGAACTGGCGACCTTGCAGGGTGGGGTCAAGATCACCCGTGGCCAGAACCAGATGAACGGCGACTATGCCGAGGTCGATCTGGTGACTGGCGTGAGCCGGCTGCTGAGCAGCGGTTCCGGCGTCAAGGGCATGATCCTGCCGAAAGATACCGCCGAGGACTCGGAAACGACACCGAAGGTGCAATGAACGAGCCCAAGCAGTTGAGGGCCGGGTCGGGACCGCGCCTGGTCGCGGACAATTCCGGCCTCATGGCCGTCAACCTCACCAAGAGCTTCAAGAAGCGGCCTGTCCTTCGAGGCGTGTCGGTCGCGGTCCAGCGCGGCGAGGCAGTCGGGCTTCTCGGTCCCAATGGGGCCGGCAAGACAACTTGCTTCTACATCATCACCGGCCTGCTAGCCGCCGACAACGGCTGGATCATGCTGGACGGCCACGACATCACCGAACTTCCGATGTACCGCCGCGCCCGGCTGGGCATCGGCTACCTGCCCCAGGAGGCCTCGATCTTCCGGGGCCTGACGGTCGAGCAGAACATCCTCAGCATCCTCGAAGTCGTCGAGCCGGGGCGGCGTCAGCGCCAGATCATGCTGGAAAACCTGCTCAAGGAGTTCGGCATCACGCACCTCCGTAGCACGCCGGCGATCGCTCTTTCGGGCGGCGAGCGCCGACGCGCCGAGATCGCGCGGGCCTTGGCCTCCCGTCCGAGCTTCATCCTCTTGGACGAACCCCTCGCCGGCATCGACCCGATCGCAGTGGCCGATATTCGCGACCTGGTCTCGCACCTCAAGGACCGCGGCATCGGTGTCCTTATCACCGACCACAACGTGCAGGAGACCCTGAAGATCGTCGACCGTGCCTACATCCTGCACGACGGACACGTACTCTACGAAGGACGGCCGGCGGAAATCGTTGCGCATAAGGACGTCAGGCGCGTTTACTTGGGCGAAAGATTTAGCCTTTAAGGCTCGCCGCCATGGCGTTGACTCAGCGCTTAGAACTCCGTCAATCACAAAGCCTCGTGATGACGCCGCAACTGCAGCAGGCGATCAAGCTGCTGCAGTTGTCGAACATCGAACTCAACGAGTTCGTAGAGGCCGAGCTTGAGACGAATCCGCTTCTGGACAGCGAAGAGCGCCGTGAGAGCGAGGCCGAGGTCGCCGTCTCAGAGGAGCGAGAGGGTTCGGCGGACCATGAGGATGGGCTTGTGCTCGCCGAGGACAGCGCCAGCCTGACCGGCTCGGACCAGATCCCAGGGGACGCCGACACGCCGCTCGACACCGATCCCGGGGACCTCTACGACCTCGGCCCCGGCGATGGCTATCTCAATGCCGAGCCCGGGAGCTCTGGCCCCACTGCCGGCGCCTACGATGAGCTGCCATCGCTGGAGCAGCGCCTCGGCGAAACTGTGACCTTGCGGCAGCATCTCCTCGATCAGCTGACGGTGGAGCTCTCGGACCCTGTGGACCGCTTGATCGGGGTTCACCTGATCGACATGCTCGATGCCGCGGGCTATCTCTCAGGCTCTCTGCCGGAACTGGCTGGCCTGCTGGGCTGCCCCGAGGCCCGCGTCGAGGAAGTGCTGGCAGTCATGCAGGGCTTCGATCCCTCCGGTATCTTCGCCCGCAACCTACAGGAGTGCCTGGCCATCCAGCTGGCGGAGCGCGACCGCTTCGACCCGGCGATGCAGGCTCTGGTCGACAACCTCGACCTGCTCGCGCGCCACGAGCTGCCGCGCCTGATGAAGCGCTGTGGCGTCGACGCTGAGGACATGGCGGAGATGATTGCCGAGATCCGGCAGCTCAACCCGAAGCCGGCCCAGACCTTCGATCACGAAGCTGCCGAAACGGTGATTCCGGATATCCTGCTGTTCGCCAAGCCCGACGGCAGCTGGCGCATCGAGCTAAACCCGGAGACCCTGCCCAGAGTCCTGGTCAACCGAAGCTATCACGCGCAGGTCCAGGCCAGGGCTCGCAACCGTCAGGAACGCGAATACCTTGCCGACCGCTTGCAGCAGGCGAATTGGCTGGTGAAGGCCCTGCACCAGCGCGCCACGACGATCCTCAAGGTGGCGACCGAGATCGTCCGCCAGCAGTCGGGCTTCTTTCAACACGGGGTGGAGCACTTGCGCCCCCTGACCCTGCGCGACATCGCCGAAAAGGTCGAGCTGCACGAGTCCACCGTCAGCCGCGTCACGTCCAACAAATACATGGCGACACCGCGCGGAACCTTCGAGCTGAAGTACTTCTTCACCGCGGCGATCGCCGGCCTGGGCCGGGAAAGCCACTCGGCCGAGTCGGTCCGGCACCGGATTCGCGTCCTGATCGACCAGGAATCCGCCGATCAGATCCTCTCCGACGACACCATCGTGGCGATCCTCCAGCGTGAGGGTATCGATATCGCGCGGCGCACCGTGGCCAAGTATCGCGAAGCCTTGCGGATTCCGTCATCGGTGCAGCGCCGCCGGGAAAAGCGCGCCTTGAGAAAATGATGTCCGTGCTTGTCTCTCCCGGGCCGGTTGTGCTCCCATCATCAAGGACTTTATTGACACCAACCCTGGCCATCCCTAAGGTCCGCGCCGCGCGAGGCAGGGCCGTAAACGAAAGCTTGGCTCACGAGCCTGCGCAAACCCGGAATGTCCGCTGATGCAACTGTCCGTTAAGGGTCGGCAGATCGACGTCAGTGATGCTTTTCGCAATCACGTCGAGGATGCCCTTGGAACCATCTTCAACAAGTACTTCGGCGATGCGATCGAGGCCAGTGTGACCCTTTCGCGCGAAGCGCACCTCCTGAAGGCGGTCGTCACGGCCCATGTCGGTCGGAACATCCAACTGACCGCACAGGGCGAGGCGGACGCGCCCTACACGGCTTTCGATATGGCTGCGGATCGGCTTTCGAAGCGCCTGCGCCGCCACAAAAGGCGCCTGCGCGACCATCACAAGGCCGACTCCGGACTGGAAAGCGTACCGGCGCAACAATACATATTGGCGGGGTCGCCCACTGAAGACGAAGAAGACGCACAGGCCGCAGCCGACGGACAGCCTGCGGTGGTGGCGGAAATGACGACAGAGATCCCGACCCTGACGGTCGGCGAAGCCGTGATGCGGATGGACCTGGCGGAACATCCCGCAATGATGTTCAGAAACAAGGCGCACGGCGGCCTGAACATGCTCTACCGCCGATCGGACGGCAACATCGGCTGGGTCGATCCGCGCGGAAACCAAAGCGAATAGTGTCGAATCTCAGGATTTTGATATGGATATTGCTGAACTGATCAGCTCAGAGGAAATTCTTCCTAGCCTTCGTGTCAGCAGCAAGAAACAGGCGCTGCAGGAGCTCTCCAAGCGCGCAGCCGAACTGACCGGCCAGCCCGAGCGGGCGATCTTCGAGGTGTTGATCCAGCGCGAGCGGCTTGGCACCACGGGTGTCGGCCAGGGGATTGCGATCCCGCACGGCAAGCTGCCAGAGCTCGACCGGCTCTACGCGCTTTTCGCCCGCCTGGAGACTCCGGTCGACTTCGACGCGATCGACGAGCAGCCGGTCGACCTGATCTGCCTGCTCCTGGCACCGGAAACCGCCGGTGCGGACCATCTCAAGGCCCTGGCACAGGTGTCGCGCCTTCTGCGCAACAAAGCGATTTGTGAGAAGATCCGGGGCAGCGACGGCCCAGACGCGATCTACGCCCTGCTTTCGGAACCCACAGCCAGCCACGCCGCCTGACCCTGCGAGGGGAGCTTGGGGCGACCGGTCGAGACGACCCCATTGCGAGTAATGCGCCTCATCTCAATGAACGCTGAGCGGCTCCATGTCATTCTGCTTGATCGCCGCTAAGGCGCTGTCACGGCTGGGCAGGACCGCCAATTCGGCGCCGTCCGCCGCATGGACCGCGAAGGCCCACTGGCCGTCAACCCTCTTCGGCTTGATGTAGGCGATATCGTGAACCCCCAGGGCCGCCAGGTCCTGCTGTGTGATCTGCCGGGTCTGCACGGTCGCGTTCATGATCTGTCTCCCTCCTTAGAAGCCAAACCCGCCCCTGGGGCAAGCGCGGTGTCGGATCAGGTTCGGTCCGCAGGGCTTCGCCCCCGGACCCTAGTCGATCGCTCGATCAGCCGGAGTTACTTTTCCCACTTTTGCGGGTAACCGGCTGGGTCGCGATGCTTCGGCTGTCGCCACCGGTCTTGATGGCAACCTGGCGGACTTTCGGCTCCACGATCGGCTGCTCCAGATCGATGTGCAGCAATCCGTTGTCCAGACGGGCATCAGTGACTTCGATGCCCTCGGCCAGCACGAAACTGCGCTGGAATTGCCGTGCGGCGATGCCGCGATGCAGGAAGACCCGATCCTTCTCGTCGACCTGGCGGCCGCGGATGACCAGCTGGCTGTCCTCAATCAGGACTTGCAGTTCCTCACTGGAAAACCCCGCTACCGCGAGCGTTATTCGCAGGTGGCTCTCACCGGTCTGCTCGACGTTGTAGGGTGGGTAGCCGTCGCTGGACGCCTTGGACACGCGGTCCAGCGTCCTTTCGAAGTGATCGAAGCCCAAGAGCAAGGGGCTGTCGAAAAGAGAGAGGCGACTCATCTGCGCATGTCCTCCTCAAGATTGCGAGCAAGGGCTGCGTCCAACAATGAACTCCGGTCCAAGGTCGGCACCGAACGTTCACGGCCCGCCAAAGCGGCGCCGCAGACAAATCATATTTGGTAAGTCCGAGCATTGCGGTCAACTCCGCGCTCCAGGGGGCTTTCGGGCAGCTCCACCCAAGCGGTTGACCCGCAGCCTACTCTTCAAGGAGAGATCGATAAGCCTCCGCACGGGTTCGGAGCGCCCGGGACTGGGATTAACCCTTCGAAAGCAGACGCCCGCCAAGCGTATCCGAGGCAAATCGGGCGCATTCGTGTCCGGGCAGTGACATTGCTGTAACATACCCCCTGACACCCGCGCGGCCGGGCTCCCAGCAAGGTTCTGTTAAGGGTTGGCGGTGTCTCCTAGACCCACGCGAACACGCGGAACTGCTGAGGTTTTGGAGCATTTTGGGGGCGAGGCCAGAGATGATCGGGCACAAGAAAGAAATCCTAGAAACCTACAAGTCTCACATCATTTCCTGGACCGGACAGGTCTGGCAGGGCTGGGCCAGAGAGCTTCACGCCCTTCAGGTGAGCCATCAGGACGCGGCCTTTCTGGCCACGACAAAAGGCGACGCCTACCAGCACCTGATGGTTCGCGATCCAGTAGCGCTGAGGGTTTGAATCCGGACAATTTTCGAAGAAAGGGGGCGTTCGTGACATTGCAGCCCGAGCAGGTAATTAGGGCTCGGCATGGCAACGAACACTTAACTCGACAAATATAGACTGCATTTTGTGGAATGCGAGCCATGCTAGAAGCAGTCAAAACCGTCACACCGAGGACGCCAGAGCGGGTACCCGATTTGCTGACTCCCGAAGGTGTCCAGGCGTTTCTTGAGAACCCTTCGCCAGAGGCTCGGGCCGAGGCGGCGGCGGTGATCGCGCGCGAGTACGCCCAGGGCGGGTTCTCGGACTCCGAGATGGAGCTCGCCAACACCATTCTCGAAACCCTCGCCGTCGAAGGCGAAGACCTGGTCCGCGAAGCCTTGTCCGAGCACCTCAAGGACTGCGAGACCCTGCCCGTCAACCTCGTCCGCCAGCTGGCTCGCGACAGCGTCGAATCCGTCGCGGTGCCGATCCTTCGCTGCGCCACGGCGTTGGAAGACGACGACTTGATGGAAATCGCCGGCGCCGGCCAGGTCGCGCAGCTGATCGCGATCGCCAAGCGCGACGAGCTGACCCCGGAGGTCGCCGAGGCGCTTCTGGAGTCCCGAAACGAGAAGGTCATCGGCGCCTTGCTGGGCAACAAGGGCGCCGACCTTCCGGAGCCGCTGCTCAACCGGATCATCGACGAGTTCGGCACCTTCACATCCTTCCACGCGCTGCTGGTCGACCGGCCCTTCCTGCCGCTGACGGTGATCGCGCGAGTCCTGCTGCTGATCCCGGAGGAAATGAAGGAGCGGCTCCTCGAGCGCCACGAGCTGAATGCCAAGTTCGCTCAACTCCTCACCCGGGTGAGCCAGGAAAACTCGATCTCCCGGGATGCCAACAAGGCACCGAAGGCCGTCGAGGCGCCGAAGCTGGTCCAGGTGTTGAGCCAGAAGGACGGCCTGACCCCGGTCTTGATCCTGCGGGCCCTGCTGACCGGCGACCTCGAGTTCTTCGAATCTGCCATGGCCGTGCGCACCCAGATGACTGTGGAGCCGGCCAAGACCCTGATCTACAGCAGCTCGGAGAAGGGCTTCAAAGGACTCTACACGCGCGCCAACCTGCCCTCGGAGCTGATGCGGGCCTTCCGCATCGCGCTCGACTACATCGCAGAGATCGGCCGAGACAACGCAGCCTTTTGGCGCGCCGAGGACACCCGGGAGATCGTCAAGCAGCTCGGCAACGAGTTCGACGAGGTCTGTCCGGCCGAGCTGCGGCGGCTGATCGGCCGACTGCAGCGCCGCCTGACCAACCAGAGCGACAAGGACAAGCGCGGCTCGGTCGAGCTTGCCTTCTCCAAGGCCGGCAACAAGAACCGCGGCGCACAGCAAAAGGGCCCGCTGCGCCCGGCCAGCTGATACGCCAGGCGGCCTCCGCCGCCGCGACCTCGGCTCCGCGCGGGCCCGCCTCGCCCCCGCTGGCGATCGCCTACCAGCCCTCCAAGCCCCCACAGAACCCAGCTTTCACCAAGCCTTAAGGGTGCTTCTGCCATCATCCCGGCTTCAAGATAAAGGCCCGACAGGCCGAGGCATCGACCGTCATCCTTGCGAGACCAGACACAGGAATAGCGACCGATGGACGCAGATCGAGGGCCAGTGGCCGGTGACGACATGCCCACCGAGTCGGGCGACCAGGGTAACGACTCGGAGGCTCGTTCGCGCTCCCATCCCCTGCGCCGGCTGATCGGACCGGAACCGGACGCTCCAGCAGCGCCGGAGGACGCCGCCGAAGCGGACGTGCCTTCGCTGGCCAGCGTGTCGATCCGCCGGGGCGCCGGCGGCGCCAAGAACCCAGGCCGGGGCCCCGCACAGACGCCACGGCAGGCTCAGGCCCCTCAAGCTCCGACCCAACCCGTGGCCCAGGCTCCTCAAGCAGCCCAGGCGCCCGCGCAATCCGCCCAGCAGCCACCTCCAGCCGAGGCCGCCGGCAACGGCGTCGCTGGCCAGGTGCCGGCCCAGAACACGGCTGCCGCCGAGCAGAGCGCGCCTGCCGCGCGCGCGCCGCAGCCCGCTACTGCTTCGGGGCATTCGGCCGCGAATGGCAGCGGACAGGCGCCGCGACCGGCGCCAACCGCGTCGGCTCCACCCCCATCGGCGCCGATTCCATCGGCCCCGACCCCGACGGCCCCAAGCCAGTCGACCCCGGGCCAATCGACCCCAAGCCAGACGGTCGCGAAGCCCGGAAGCCACCAAAAGGCGCCGGCTGCGACGGTCGGCAATGGCGTGCGACCGACCCAAGCGGCGGCGCCCGAACCGGCCCCAGCGGCAGCCTCGGAGGCCGCCACCGTCAGCATTCGCAAATCTGCCCCGAGCATTCGCAAGCCGGCCCCCTCCGCTGCCGCCGGTGAGACACCGGGCCCGAGCGAGGACACTGGACCTGCCGCGCCGAGCATCCGCAAACCGGCCCCGGAAGCGGCCAAGCAGGACGCCGCGCCTTCGATCCGCAAGCCCAGCCCGCCGGAGCCCGAGGCGCGCCAGTCCGTGACCCAGCGGCCGCCGGCGGATCGGGAACCGGCCCCGGCGTTGCAGCCGGCACCGCCGATCGAGCGGACCCCGCCGCCGGTCCCGGAAACCTCGGCCATGGACGCACCGGAAATGGCATCCACGGACATGGTGTCGCCAGAGATGGGGTCGGCGAAGATGGGGTCGGCGAAGATGGAATCACCCGACAAGGAGCCGCCGGCGCCGGTCACACCGGCCGCGGCGACGCCCGCCAAACCTTCTCGGCCCGAGCCGGAGGCCGCACCGCCGCGCAGCGAGATGCCGGCGCCCCCGCCGGTTCAGACCCGGCAGCCCGAGCCGCCCGCCGAACCGGCACCCCTGCCCATCTCCGAGCCGGCAGCGCCGCCGCCACTGGTTGCCAGTCCGCCGCCGATCAACGAAGGCGTCTTCGACGAAGACGGCGCCATGCGGATCGGCTACGTGATCTCGGTCTCCGGCCGCAAGGTCTACGGCGTGATGATCCCGGATTCCGACGTTGCGACCGAGGACAGCATGCTGCACCTGCAGGAGGTCTCGCAGATCGGCGACCTGGTCAAGATGCCGACCTCCCGCTCGGTTGCCTTCGGCATGATCTCCAGTCTCGAGATCCGCAATCCGTCCTCTTCGCCGCCCGCCGCCACCGATCAGCGGGTGCTGGAGATCGACCTCTTCGGCGAGGGCGTCTACGACGACAACGGCGACTTCAGGTTCCAGCGGGGCATCTCGATCTACCCCAGCCTGGGCACAGAGATCCGCGAGACCACACACCTGGAACTGGCCCAGATCTATGCCAAGCCCAGCGAGTCCAACGTTCTGATCGGCTCGCTCTACCAGGATCAGGAGCTGCCGGCCTACCTGCTGGTCGACGACCTCCTGGGCAAGCACTTCGCGGTCCTGGGCACGACCGGCACCGGTAAGTCCTGTTCGACCACCGTGATCCTGCGCTCGATCCTGGACGCCCATCCGAACGGCCACGTGGTCCTGCTGGATCCCCACAACGAGTACGGCCAGGCCTTCGACGAATATGCCGAGGTCGTGCGCCCGGATAACCTGAATCTGCCGTTCTGGCTGCTGAACTTCGAGGAACTGGTCGAGGTGATCTGCACGCCGGACCAGATCAGCCGCAAGGCCGAGGTCAATATCCTCAAGGAGGCGGTCTACGCGGCCAAGCTGCAGTTCGTTGGCGAGAGCGACGACGTCGTCTCCTGGCTGACCGTGGACACCCCTGTGCCCTACCGCCTGAGCAGCCTGGTGCAGGTGATCGAGGATGCCCAGGGTCAGCTCGAACGGCCCGAGGACTCCGCGCCCTATCAGCGGATCAAGACCAGGATCCAGGCGCTGCGCTCGGACCGGCGCTACGACTTCATGTTCGCGGGCCTGGCGGTCAAGGACTCCATGGCCGAGGTGCTGTCCCGCCTGCTGCGGATCCCGGTCGAAGGCCGGCCGATCACCATCCTCCAGCTGTCCGGCGTGCCGTCGGAGATCGTCGACGTCGTCGTCTCCCTGCTCTGCCGAATGGTCTTCGATTTCGCCATGTGGAGCATGGGCCAGCAGTCGGTTCCGGTCCTCCTGGTCTGCGAGGAGGCGCACCGCTACATCCCGCAGGATCAGTCGACCGGCTTCGCGCCGACCCGCAAGGCCATCGCCCGGATCGCCAAGGAGGGCCGCAAGTACGGCGT
>JASJAL010000054.1 GCA_030067055.1 Kiloniellales bacterium
GTCGCGCGGCGTTTCCTATCTGGTTCGCAACCGGTTTCTGAAGGGAGCCAAATGATGCTGCATATCGGCCTCCGATGCTGTCGGACGTTCTACCTGGCTCTCGCAGTGGCGGTCTTGTCGATCATCGCAATGCCGGCGACGACGATGGCGGGCCAGCTGAAGGTCGCCGTGATCAAGTTCGGCACCGTCAGCTGGGAGATGGACGTCATCCGTCACCACGGGCTGGCGGAGGCGCAGAAGCTGGATCTCGAGGTCCTCGCCCTGGCCAATACCAACGCTTCCAAGGTCGCGCTGCAGGCCGGCGAGGCCGACGTGATCGTCACCGACTGGATCTGGGTTTCGCGCCAGCGAGCTGAGGGTACCGACTACACCTTCGTGCCCTATTCGACGGCCCTGGGATCGCTTATGGTCCCGGGAGACTCGCCGATCAAGGAACTCGCCGACCTCAAGGGTCGCCGTATTGGCATCGCTGGCGGTCCGCTGGACAAGAGCTGGCTGCTGCTGCGCGGCCACGGACTGGAGAAGCTCGGCACCGACCTTGACGGTGAGGTCGAGAAGTTTTTCGCTGCCGCGCCTCTGCTGAACGAGCAGATTCAGGCCGGGCGCCTGGACGCGGTGATCAACTACTGGCCTTTCGCGGCCCGCCTTCAGGCCCGCGGCTACCGGCCGTTGCTGCGGGTCAACGAGATGGTCGAGAGCTTCGGGCTGGCCTCGCGGGTGCCTTTGCTCGGCTACGTATTCCGCGAGAGCCTGGGCGAGGCGCGGCGAGATGATATCACGGCCTTCGTGAATGCGACCCGGGAGGCGAAGCGTATCATGAGCATCTCCGATACCGAATGGGAGCGGCTGCGCCCTCTGATGCGGGCCAAGGACGATGCGACCTTCGTCGCCCTGCGCGCCGGCTTCCGTCACGGTATCCCCTTCCACTGGCGGGCCGAGCAGAGGGAGGCGGCCGCCAAGCTCTTCGCCATCCTTGCTCAGTTCGGCGGCGAGGACCTTGTCGGTACCTCGGGCGAACTGGCGCCGGGGACTTTCTGGCCGCACGTTACCTACTGACGCCCCATGTTTGCCCGTGCCGGCTTCGGCCTCTACGGCCTGTCCCTGCTGGCCTTGGTTCTGCTCTGGCAGATCGCGGCGGGGCTGGCCGAGACTCGTGTGCTGCCGCCGCCGCTGGCGGTGCTGGAAGTCCTGACGGAAGGCCTGGCCAGCGGCGAGCTGCTCTATCACTTGGCCGTCACCCTGGCCCGGGTGGCGGCCAGCTTCCTTCTCGCCATGGCATTTGGGGTTGCGATCGGGATCGCTCTTGGCCGCTCGCGTCTCCTGGACCGGATCTTCGACGGCTGGCTGATCCTGTTTCTGAACCTGCCGGCCCTGGTCACCATCATCCTCTGCTACGTCTGGTTCGGACTCGTCGAGGCGGCGGCGATCGCGGCGGTGGCGATCAACAAGATTCCCAACGTGGTCGTCACCGTACGCGAGGGCGCTCGGGCGCTCGATCCGAGCTATTTCGAGATGGCGCGCAGCTTCCGGCTGAGCCGGGCCAAGGTGCTGCGCTATGTGGTGCTGCCGCAGCTCGTGCCCTTCGTGGTGGCGGCGGCGCGCTCTGGGCTCGCGCTGATCTGGAAGATCGTCCTGGTGGTCGAGCTGCTCGGCCGCAGCAACGGGGTCGGCTTCCAGCTCTCGGTCTTCTTCCAGCTCTTCGACGTCGCCGCAATCCTGGCCTACACCCTCGCCTTCGTGGTGGTGGTCCAGGTGATCGAGCTGGCTGGCCTGCAGCCCCTCGAGCGCCGGGTGAACCGATGGCGCCGCTAGCCAGACTGGACATCGAGATCGCCGAGAAGCGCTACCCGGCGCGGGGCGACGCCGGCTCCCGGAGCGTGCTCAAGGACCTGCGCCTGGCCGTGCCTCGTGGCGAGTTCCTTTGCATCCTAGGCCCCTCAGGCTGCGGTAAGACCACCTTGCTCAACCTTATCGCCGGTCTCGACCGGGATTTCGACGGCCGGGTCGCCTGGTCCGGCCCGACCGTGGCGGTGCCCAGGGTCGGCTACGTTTTCCAGGAGCCTCGCCTGCTGCCCTGGCTGACCGTGATCCAGAACGTCGAGCTGGTTCTGGCCGAGGCGGGCGAAAGCGATCCGACCTTCCTGGAGCATTTGCTCGACGTGGCGGGCCTTCTGGATTTCCGCGATGCGCACCCGCAACGCCTGTCGCTCGGCCTGGCACGCCGGGTCGCCCTGGTCCGGGCCTTCGCGATCAAGCCCGATCTGCTCTTGATGGACGAACCCTTCGTTTCCCTGGACCGGCCGACCGCGGAACGGCTTCGCAGCCTGCTGGTCACGATCTGGGCCGAGCGGCCGACCACGGTGGTCTTCGTGACCCACGACCTGGGCGAGGCGTTGCAACTGGCCGACCGCATCGTCCAGCTTTCGACCTCGCCCGCCTCGGTCGTCGCCGACCTGAGGGTATCGCTGCCGCGCGAGGCGCGTGGCGACCGAACGGCGATGGAAGGTCTGCGGGACAACCTCCTGCGCGAGCATCCCGAGCTCCGCGGTGAGCTGGAGTGACGGTGACCCGGCGTGGCAGAACAAAGGGTCGGAGCGCGGCACCGGCCCCTCGATGTTTGCCGGTCCCGGTGCCAGGTCAGCTACGCCTGAAGAGCCGGCCGAGGGCGAGGAATGGCAGCAGAAGGATGTACCAGAACTTCTTCAGCAGGAGCAGCGCTCCGGCGAAGATCCCGGCGCCCCAGGCCTTCTTGTTCCCGGTCATCATGCTGACCGCCAGGGCGCCCAGGCCGACCGCGGCGACGGCGTCGCCCGCCCGGAAGTCGGCGTAGCGCGCACCTTCTCGATAGTCGTAGCTCCGCAAGGCCGGCCCCAGGGCCATCTTGGCATCCTGGAATTGCTGCGGATCGCCGATCCAGGTCAGGCGCGAATAGCCGTGGCGGCCCAGCTTCAGGGCAATCGCGTTGATCGCTTCGACACCCTCGCTGTCGCGCAGGCGGGTCGCCCAGTAGACCGTGTTGTTGCGCGCGTTGTAGTAAGGCTCCTCGGCCCAGCCCAGAATCTCCAGGGTCGGATAGCCATTCTCGGCCCGTATCGGGTTCGATTCCCGGGTGCCGTCGATGATCTCCTGCAGCAGCGAGTCGGGCGCAACGTCCTGCCAGTCTTCGTCCTCGAGGTAGCCGATCTCATGGTACTCGATGTCGATGAAGCTGCCAGCGGTCGTACCACCGGTCGACTCGATCAAGGCGACGACATCGGGCCAGCCGTCGATGCCCTGGGTCAGCTCAAGGAATCTGCGGGCCTGTTTCCCGATGAGGATTCGCTCGTCCGGACCGAGATTGTAGGTGCTTTTCGAGCCAGGGATCTCGTAGGCCAGCCGCTGGCTTCGCCAGTCGAGGGCTTCGATCGGATCCGACTGCGCCGCGGCCGGGGCCGCCGCAACGACGGCGAGGAACAGGGTCAGGGCGGAGCGCTGCAACATTTCGACCTCCAAAGCAGGGCCCCAGAAAGCCCCGCCGAGGTTAACTTTTAGTTGTTTAAGTACCTTTCTTTTGCCCGCGCCATTTGTCTCAAATCCCTGCGATCCGCTTCGCCCTCAACCACCATTTGCGGGATACCTGCGCCGGCCCAGCGCCGCAACTGACCGCGGCCCGGGCAGCGGCAATCGCGCCACCCGGGCCGCGGCTTGGTCATCTTGGCAATCGATTAGGAGACGGGTGCTGGGGGCTGGAACACTCCGGCCATGTAGGCGACGACGACGGCGACAACCAGCACCGCAGTCGCGCCCACCGTCCAGATCAGCACCTTCTTGTTTTCTTGAGTCATTTTCCTACCTCCGGTCACGGTTTATGGTGATCCAGGAATGCAGGCGGACATTATCTCCCGTTGCACAGCTGATAGTGATTTGCAATTTCGGAATGTCTCCGCGCCGAGATATGCCGGCTTTGCATGGCTTGGCGCGCAATTCGGGGCCGATTCAACTTCCGGCGTAGGCCTTTTCGGCAGAGAAGTACTCCGGAAACCCGGCGATCGCCTGCAGCTCGGCGAAGCTCGCCAGGCGCTCGGGCCGCGCTCCGGCCTTCATGGCGTCCAAGGAGTCGACCATGGCCTGCAGGGCGGCGAGCTGCAGGGTGAGGGGGTAGGCCGCCAGCTTGTAGCCGATCGCTTCCAGCTCGGCCGGCGGCAGCAGGGGCGTGTCGCCCTGCTCGACCAGGTTGGCCATCTTGGGTCCCTCGACCTCGGCGCAGTAGCGGCGCATCTCCTCTTCGCTCTGCGGCGCCTCCAGGAAGGTGATGTCGGCACCCAGCTCGCGGAAGGCCCGGGCCCGAGCCAGGGCTTCCTCGAGACCCTCGGTGGCGCGGGCGTCGGTACGCGCCAGGACCAGGATATCCGCCCCCTCGTCGCGGGCATCCAGGGCGGCGCGCAGGCGGATCAGGGCCTCCTCGTGGGGCACCACCTGCTTGCCGCGGGTGTGACCGCAACGCTTGGGTGCGACCTGGTCCTCGATCATGATGCAGGCGAAGCCGGCCTTGGCGTAGCCCTGGACCGTGCGCTTGACGTTCAGCGGGTTGCCGTAGCCGGTGTCGCCGTCGCCGATCACCGGGATCTCGACCGCGTCGCAAATGCTGCGGCCCTGGTCGACCATCTCGGCGTAGGAGATCAGGCCAGTGTCGGGCAGGCCGAGGCGCGCGACCGAGACCGCGAAGCCGCTCATGAAGGTCACCGGGAATCCGGCGCGTTCGATGAGCTTGGCCGAGAGCGCGTCGAAGCAGCAGGGCATGACCTGCAGCCCGGGCTGCGCCAGGAGGTCGCGGAGCTGCTGGACCCGGTTCATGGGGAACTCCTCATAGCTTGAAGGGGATATAGAGGGCGATGTCCGGCAGCAGGAAGATGCAGAGCACGGTCACCAGCATCAAGGCCAGGAATGGCCAGACCCCGGCCGCGACCTCGCCCATGGAGGCGCGGCCGACGGCCTGGATGACGTAGAGGTTGAGGCCGACCGGTGGGGTGATCAGGGCGCACTCGACCATGATC
The DNA here is from genome assembly GCA_030067055.1 of Kiloniellales bacterium. The sequence goes on from JASJAL010000054.1 coordinate 5,034, forward strand.
ACGAAGAAGATCCCGAACCAGATCGGGTCGATGCCGATGGCGCCGAGCGACGGTGCCAGCACGGGGACCATGATCAGCATCATCGAAAGCGCCTCGAGGAACAGGCCCATCAGCACCAGCACGGCGGCAACGACCAGGACGAAGAGCCAGGCCTCGTTGAAGTTCTGGGTGATGGCCATGGAGATGTCCTGAGGGATGCGGTAGAGGGTGATCGCCTTGCCGAAGACCTTGGCGCCGGCGACGATCAAGAGGATCGTCACCGTGGTCTTCATGGCTTCCAGGGTCGCCTCCTTCAGCATGGTCCAGGTCAGGGTCCGCAGGATCAGGCCGGTGATCACTAGCGCGGCCGCGAAACCGACCGCGGCGGCCTCGGTCGGGGTGAAGGCGCCGGCATAGATGCCCCAGATGATCAAGGCGGCCAGGCCGAAGGTCGGCAGGGCGCGGACCGCGGTGGAGCGGCGCTCCGCCCAGCTCGCCTTGGGCTGCGGCTGGTAGTCGGCGCTGAAGCGCGCGTAGAGCATCGAAAATCCGATGAAGAGCGCGATCAGCAGCAGGCCGGGGCCGATACCGGCGAGGAAGAGCGCGATCACCGATTCCTCGGTGATGAAGCCGAAGACGATCATCGGGATCGACGGCGGAATCAGGATCCCCAGTGTCCCGCCGGCGGCCAGCAGGCCGAGCACGAAGGGACGGGGATAGCCGCGTCGGATCATCTCGGGGATCGCCACGGTGCCGATCGTTGCCGCGGTCGCGACCGAGGAGCCGGAGATCGCGGCGAAGATGCCGCAGGACACCACCGTGGCGACCGCCAGGCCGCCGGGCCAATGGCCGACCCAGGCCTGGACCGCGGCGAAGAGGTCGCGCCCGACGCCGCCCTTCAGCAGGACGTTGGACATCAGCAGGAACAGCGGCACCGCCAGCAGGATGAAGTTGTCGAGAGTGCTGAGCAGGCCCTGCGGCACCATCAGCGGCGAGAAGCCGCCCAGCTCGAGCATCAGGTAGCCAAGGCCGCCGAGGGCGAAGGCGACCGGGATCCCGACCAGCAGCAGGGCGAAGAGGGCGAGCAGAACCAGGGCGGCGGTCATGGCCTCAGGCCTCGCCCGATCCTTCGCTCTGCGTCGGAGCGCCGTGGCGCAGGACGCGCTGGACCTCGGCCAGGCACTGCAGCAGGAGAACCAGGAAGCCGACGGGGATCACCATCTCGCTCCACCAGTTCGGGATATTGAGCATGGTGCCGGTGGAACGGCCGCGCTCGAAGGAATCGTAGGCGATGAACCAGCCGTGCCAGGCTGCGACCGCCGAGAAGCCGGCGATGAAGACCAGGGCGAAGGCCTCGCAGACCTGCCGGCCCCGGTCGCCCAGGCGGGCGGTGAGCAGGGTGATCCGGATGTGCGCGCGCTGCCGCAGCAGGGTTGCCATGGCGATGAAGCTGCCCCACAGCAGCAGGAGCTGCGAGAGCTCGGCGGCCCAGATCGTCGGCGCGTTGAAGAGATAGCGGGCCAGCACCTCGTAGGTGATCATCGCCCCGGTCAGGAAGAACATCCAGGCGGCGAGATGGCCGAGGAGATCGGCGGCGCGGTCGATGAGGCGCAGCAAGCGCTTGGTCCCTTGGGGTATTGGGGCCGGCGTCTCGGCCGGCCCCAGAGGTATCAGGCGGTGCTCAGTTGGTGCCGCGCAGCTCTTCTGCCGCCTTCAGCAGCTTCTCGCCCAGGGCGCCGGCCGAGGTCTTGTACTGCTGGACCACGGGGTCAGCACCCTTGCGCCAGGCGGCGACCTCCTCGGCCGAGAGCTCGACCACCGTCATGCCCTCTTTCCTGGCCGCCTCGTAGGCTTCAGCCTCGATCCGGGCGATGTCGTCGCGCACCGCCAGGTCGGCCTTCTCGGCGGCGGCGGTGACGATGTCCTTGTGCTTGTCGGGCAGGCCCTTCCAGAAAGCCTCGTTGACCAGGACGACGAACTCGATGTCGGCGTGGTTGGTCACGGTGATGGTATCCATCACCTCCCAGAGCTTGCGCGACTTCACCCCGGAAACCCCGGTCATGCCGACGTCGACCGTGCCGCGCTGGTAGGCGAGGTACTGCTCGGAGCCGGAGATCAGGGTCGGCGCCGCGCCGACGGTCTCCATGAAGGTGCCCAGGGTCTTGCCGAAGACCCGGACCTTCTTGTTCTGGATCTCGTCCGGGGTGCGCACCGGCGCACCCTTGGACAGCATGATTGCGCCGCCGTAGGCCTGCCACCAGAGCACCCGGCTTCCGGTTCCCAGAATTGCCTCGTCGATCGGCCCGCGGATCGGGCTGCCTTTCTTGGTCGCGGCGCGGACCAGGGATTCCGAGTTGAACATGAAGGGCATGTAGAAGATGTCGACCGCCGGAATATCGCCGACGAAGCGGGTCAGCGAGGCGACGCCCATCTCGATGGCGCCGGAGCCGACCGCCTGCGGGACTTCCTTGTCCTTGTAGAGCTGCGCCGAGTCGTAGATCTGCACTTCGATTTCGCCGCTGGAGGCCGACTCCACCTGCTCCTTGAAGAGCAGCAAATTCTGGCCCAGGTGGCTCTTCAGCGGCAGCTGCAGCGAAATGCGCAGGGTCGTCTCGGCGGCCTGCGGTTGCACCGGCGCCACCAGGGTCAAGGCGGCGGCAACTGCAACCAGCATCGCGGCGCTGGCTAGGCGTTTCATTGGATCTGACCTCCCTCGTCCACGGCTTGTTTTTTGAATGCGGGCAAACGATTGCCGGGCTGGCGCGGCCTGTCAAGGCGGCCTTGACCGGCCTCCAAGACAGGCTCATCGGCAGGTGAGAAGCACAGATTGCCCGACGGCGCTCTGCGCTCTCGGGACAGATCGTCAAGAGGAAGGGAACGGTTCCGGGCTATCCTGATCCCGGAAATGGCCGATGGGCGCCCTCGCGGGCGCCCGTCGCCGCCTCAGGCAGCGAGACTGGAATCGTTCCAGGCGGCGGTCTGCTTGCAGTCCTTGCAGACCCGCTCACCGGCCCAAGCGCTGGTGAAGTCCTTGCGGCACATCAAGCACTTGCGGCTCTTGGAGACGTATTCCTTATCCGGCTCTGGCTTCTTGTTCTTGCTTGAGTCACTCATTTCGATCGCTTCTGGTCTAGATGTCACTCAGCCCCGTTTGCTGCTTAGACATAGGGCTGTCTCTTCGGGAGACAACCCTTCGTAACGCATTGCAGCAATGTTGTGTTTGTAAGACGCGGTTACGGCGGAGTTAATACCAGAAATTCGGATCGATTCCAAAGACTTTTCTGATCAATCGGAAAAATTTTTGCAAACAGGTTACAAGTCTGTAACGCAAGCACTAGAGGTTAGGGAGCCCGGAATCCGCCAGATATTGTAATGCTGTGAAATCGGTAAGGTGGTGGGGGCACAGCCTTTCGCGCTCAAGGCGCGAATCTTGTCGCAGTGCAGCATTCTAGCCTCTGAATGGCAAGACAGCGCCAAGTATTTGAAACTCTGCGGGTCGTTAGCAACACGTTAATCATCGGCGTTCTATGATCCGGCTGGCTCTCGCAAGCGCCGTCGGGCGATTTAGGTATTAAGTCCTGATGCGCTGTGAGGTCGCGTTCATTGGTGAGGCGGGGCGTCGGGTGCAGGCGCCCGATTCAAAGGATTTCGGAATGGGTCTGTTCAACAGGTTTCAGGGCCTTCTCTCGCAGGACATGGCGATCGACCTGGGCACGGCAAACACGCTGGTCTACGTCAAGGGCAAGGGTATCGTCCTGAACGAGCCCTCGATGGTCGCGATCGTAGAAGGCAAGGGCCGCAAGCAGGTCCTGGCGGTGGGCGACGACGCCAAGCTGATGCTGGGCCGCACGCCCGGCGGCATGCAGGCCATCCGGCCGCTCCGCGACGGCGTGATCGCCGATTTCGAGGTCGCGGAGGAGATGATCAAGCATTTCATCCGCAAGGTGCAGCATAATCGCAGCTTCGCCAGCCCCCAGATCATCGTCTGCGTGCCCTCCTCGGCGACCGCGGTCGAGCGCCGGGCGATTCAAGAGTCGGCCGAGGCCGCCGGCGCCCGCCGGGTGTTTCTCATCGAAGAGCCCATGGCCGCGGCGATCGGCGCCAACCTGCCGGTGACCGAGCCGACCGGCTCGATCGTCGTCGACATCGGCGGCGGCACGACCGAGGTCGCCGTGCTGTCGATGGGCGGCATCGTCTACGCCAACTCCGTGCGGGTCGGCGGCGACAAGATGGACGAGGCGATCATCTCCTACATCCGGCGCAATCATAACCTCCTGGTCGGCGAGGCCTCGGCCGAGCGGATCAAGAAGGAGATCGGCAGCGCCTGCGTGCCGATGAACGGCGACGGCGAAACCATGGAAATCAAGGGCCGCGACACGGTGACCGGCGTGCCCAAGGGCCTGACCCTCAGCCAGCGGCAGATCGCCGAGGCCCTGGCCGAGCCGGTCAGCGCCATTGTCGAGGCGGTCAAGACGGCGCTGGAGCACACCGCACCCGAGCTCGCCGCCGACATCGTCGACAAGGGCATCGTCATGACCGGCGGCGGCGCCAACCTGAGCAACCTCAATACCGTGCTCCGCAACGCGACCGGGCTGCCGGTCACGATCGCCGACGATCCTCTGAATTGCGTGGCCCTGGGTTCGGGCCGCTGCCTGGAGGAGATGGGGGCCATGCATAACGTGCTGATGTCGTTCTGAACGCCAACGGCACATGACTCCCAGGGTGAGGGCGGTCCACGGGGCCGCCCTTTTCATGTTGCAGGCTTTCTTCCTCCCACCGAACCCGCGGAATTCCGGCGCCTGGTGATCGGGTCACGGAGATTCCACAGCCCAGATCTAGACATTCGTTAACCCTAGACCCTTATGTTGCAACGCAGCACGGGCCGCCGCAGACCTCGCGGCCCCGTCGAGGAATTCGGAGAGGATTCTACGCATGGCAGCAAAGAGCGCCGCACGACAGCAGCCCGCCAAGCCCGAACCGAGGATCAAGCCCTCGGCCAAGGGGCGGGCCGCGACGCAGCCGCCCCGTAGGCCGCGCGCCGAGGCCGGCCGCCGTCCCGGCGTGGTCAAGCCGATCAACCTCGCCTTGCAGGGCGGGGGTGCCCACGGCGCCTTCACCTGGGGCGTGCTGGACCGGCTCCTGGAGGACGGCCGGACCTTCTTCGAAGGCGTGAGCGGGACCAGCGCCGGGGCCTTCAACGCCGTCGCACTCGCGGCTGGCCTGCAAGAGGGCGGTGCTCAGGGCGCCCGCGACAAGCTCGAGGCCCTGTGGCGGGCTGCCTCCGACGCGGCTCGGCTCTCGCCGCTGCGCGGCTCGCGCTCCAGCCAGGTCGCTTTCGACCTCATGTCCCGCATGGTCTCGCCCTACCAGTTCAATCCTATGGACCTCAATCCCCTGCGGGGCCTGCTCGAAGATGCGATCGACTTCCCCGCCCTGCGCCGGGGTGCCCCCGTACGGCTCTTCGTCGCGGCCACGGAGGTCGCCAGCGGCCGGGCGCGGGTTTTCGAGACCCGTGAGATCTCGGTCGACGTCGTGCTCGCCTCGGCGTGCTTGCCGCAGTTGCACCATGCCGTGAAGATCGGCCGGCATCACTATTGGGATGGCGGCTTCTCGGCCAACCCGGCGATCCTGCCGGTCATCGAAGCCTGCGAGACCCCGGACACCCTCATCGTCCAGCTCAATCCCGACCGCGATTCGGAGCTACCGACCCGGGCCGGCGAGATTTCCGCACGGATGATGCGTCTGACCTTCAACCAGCCTTTCCGGCGCGAGATCGAAACCATCGAGCTCTGTCGGCGGGTCGCCCGCGAGGGCATCGCGGTCGGCGGTCGCTTGCGCCGCCGCGTCAAGCGGCACCGCTTCCACCTGATCGAGGCGGCGCCCTACACCAAGGACCTCGAGGAGCACAGTCGCCTGACGCCGGAGTGGGATCTGCTTTGCCACCTGCGCGACTGCGGCCGTCGCGCCGCCGAGGCCTGGATGAAGAAGCAGCACCGCGAGGTCGGCTACAACTCGACCGTCGATCTGGCGCAGAAGTTCCTCTAGGGCCTCGGGCCCGTCAGGTTCTGAGCTGCGCTTCTGCGAAGCGCTTGATGGCGGCGGTCAGGCTATCGAGGTCGGCCTGTAGCGTGTCGAAGCCCGGGCTGCGGGCAAAGCTGACCTCGTCCATGTAGAGCCGGCGGTTGATCTCGATCTGCAGGCTGTGGCGGCCGGCGGCCGGATCGGCATAGCGCTCGACCAACTCGACTCCCTTGTAGGGGTCGTTCAGCTTGACCTCGTAGCCCAGCTTTCTCAGCTCCGCGGCGACGAAGCGGGTGAAGGCCGGGTCGCAAGACGTGCCGTCGCGGTCGCCCAGAACGAAGTCCGCGCGGAGGGCGGGGCCGTCGGGCGTGGTCTCGTCACCCATCGCCGGCATGGAATGGCAGTTGAGATGCCAGACCTGACCGAAGCGGGCGTGGGCGGCGTCCAGCAGTTCGCTGAGGGCGGCATGATAGGGCCGCCAGCAGGTCTCGATCCGGCGTTGCACCTCCGCGACCGTAAGCTTGCGGTCGTAGATCTCGCCAAGGCCGCGCAGCCGGCGCCAGATCAGCCCGACGCCGCGCGCGGTCTTGTCGCCCGGCAGAGTGGTGCCGGGCCAGGGTCCGTCGACCATCCCGCTGTCCAGGTCCTCCAACGCCCGGTTGGGGTCGATGTAGCTGCGTGGGAAGAGGGCGTGGAGCAGAGGCGCACCGAGCCTGACCACGCCGGCGTAAAGTGCCTCGACGTGGCTGTCCTCGGCCTGGCGCAGGACCTGGCGGTCGATACGGTAGTCGAAATCGGGTGGATAGTCGTGGCCACTGTGTGGGCTGTCGAAGACGAGCGGGACGCTGATCTCGGTGGGGCGCTCGATCCGGATCATAACGAAGGCTCGGTCGGCCCGAGGGGCGGCGCGGCGACTGCGGGCGCCGAAGCTTCCGCCGCGCCGTGCAGCTTGCCGCGCAGCAGTTCGATGTGCATGCGCAGGTGGTACAGCGGCTCGGCAAAGGACAGCGGCACCGAGACCTGCTTGACCTCCTCCTCGATCCGCGACAGCTCGTCCAGGAGGCGGATCTGCTCGTCCTCCGGCAGCGTCACGCCGGTCGCTGCGTCGACCGTCCGCAGTTGCTTGTACCAGCGATAGATCCGGGCTCGGACCCGCCAACGATAGACCGGAGGCAGGAAACGGATCAGCGGCAGCATCAAGGTGATCAGGGGGATCAGAAGCACCACCATGCGCTCCAGGAAGTTCGCCGCCCAGAACGGCAGCACCCGGTTCAGGAAGGAGGGACCGCGATCCAGATAGCGGCCGGCCTCCTCGCTCAGCGGGAAATCAAGGAGACGGGCCGCGGGGAAGGCGCCTGGCGCCTCGAAAAGGCCGCCCGCCCGATGGGTCCGGATCGCGGCGCGCAACAGCAGCTCGACCAGGGCAGGGTGCAAATCCTCCCGGGCGACAAGGGTCGCCGCCGGCGCCAGCAGCCTGACGTCGCGCGATGGAAGGTTGGCGGCGAAGTCGATCACGCCTTCGTGCAAGATCACAGTGGAAAAGCTGGCATTGGCCTGGGCGTAGGCGTCCGCCCGTTCCAGGCTGATTGGGCCGAGTTCCTCGGCGCGCAGCAGGTCGAGGATCACCTTCGAACTGGCGCCGGCCACGAAGATGGCGGCGTCGACGCGGCCTTCCTTCAGCGCTTCGGCTGCCTCGGCCCCCCCGATTGCCAGTAGCTGAGTGGTCGCTTCGGTCAGGCCGTTGGCCTCGAGCAGGGATAGGGCGGCCGCACGTGTGCCGCTGCCCTCCGGGCCGGTTGCCACCCGCTTGCCCGCCAGCGCCGACAGGCGACCGGCGATCGCCGGGCCGCGATGGAAGATCCAGATCGGCTCGTAGTAGAGCGATGCCAGGGAGACCAAATCCGGCTGCCTTGCCGGATCGCCCAGGCCGCCTTGAACGAAGGCGACGTCGACTCCGGAAGCCGGATCCGAGAGCAGGGACAGGTTCTCGATCGAGCCCGAGGTCGGCCTCAGCTCGAGGCTGACATCCTCGGCGGCCAGGATCGTCTGATAGGCCTTGGCGAATTCATGATAGGCGCCGCCGGTCCCGCCCGTGGCGATCACCAATCGGTCGGGTGGAGCCGGCTCGACGAAGAGGAAGGCGACGTAGAAGGCTGCCGCTGCGGCAAGCAAGGCTGGCAAGGCCAGCTTGACGATATCCTTGCCGCTTTGCCCCAATCGCATGGCGCTTCGCCGTCACCCGAAATCCTGTGGCCTCGCGTCCTTAGCCCTAGGACGCTCGAAACGGCTTTCTGCGCGGATGTTAGCCAAGCTTCGCCGGGGTACTCAAGCGGCCTAGGCCTGGGGCGGTTCCGAAAAACTGTCGACCGTAAGCTCGGCGGCGGGGTCCTTGACCACGAGTTCGGCGACGACCTCGCAAGTTTCGGCGAAGGCGGTCATGTCCGCTTCTCCGTCGCCCTGTTGCGGGCCGACGGCCCGGAAGAAGCGGGCGCATTCGCGAAGAAGCTGGGCGGCGAGTTCTGCGTGCGTTGCCATGCCGCCACTGTCGACGGTTAAGGTAAACAAAGCGTCAAGCTTTTGGCGCGCGGGCTGCGCTTCAGGAAGAAGGCCGCCCACTGCGCCGAAATAAGCACCAGAGGGCGGCCGAAGAAGAGTCCAGCGACGCAGAGGGGGGTCCATCACCTATGAGCCGGTGGACTCGTCGCTCGAGGGTAGTGTCCGGATGGATTTTTTTATATTGGCTGAGGCTCTGCCGCAGCCCCCTATCTCTAAACTGGTATAAGCAATTTGTCAACAAAAGTGATCAAATAGTAAATATAACCCCAGGCCGAATATTGATTTCGTTAACCATAATTCATGGCGAATTCCTTGGATTCCTGGGGATTCTCGGGCTTGGAGGCGCTCCCAGGCCTTCAGGACTGTGACGGCAGGCGCTTTTTGGGGTCGAAGAACGGCAGCTCGACCACCTCGGCGGCCTTTGGCCCCAGCGGGGTCGATACCTCGACGCCGGTGCCCGGAGCACGGAGCTCAGTTGCGAGCATGGCCATGGCGATGTTCTTCTCCAGCCGCGGGGAATGGGCCGCCGAGGTCACCTTGCCGACCTGCCGACCATCCGCCGCGACGGCCCAGTGTTCCTCGTTGCCCGGCAGCCGCGGTCCCTCGATCTCGAGGCCAACGAGGTGGCGCGCGACGCCGTTCTGCGCGATCTCGGCCAGCGCCGCCTTGCCCAGGAAATCCGCCTTCTGCTCCAGGTCGACGAGGCGACCCAGGCCGAGCTCGTAGGGATTGGTGTCGAGGTCGATGTCGGAGCCGTAGGACAGCAGTCCGCCCTCGATTCGGCGGATGGTCGAGGGCGCGCCCGGTCCGATGCCGTATGGCTTGCCGGCCTCCATGATGGCTTCCCAAAGGCGGTCGCCGTGGCGGCCGTCGCGCAGGAAGACTTCATAGCCGCGCTCGGCGCTCCAACCGGTGCGGGAGATCACCAGCGGGATGCCGTCGAGCTCGGTCTCGCGGAACCAGAAATAGCGGAGCTCCTCGATCCAGCTTCCGAAGAGGTCGCGCATCACCTCGAGCGACCTCGGCCCCTGGACCTGCAGCGGTGCGACATCCGGCTCGCGGATCTCGACGTCGTAGCCAAGGGCGTGGGCCAGTGCCCGGGCCCAGAGCAGGACGTCGCTGTCGGCCAGCGACAGCCAGAAGCGGTCCTCGGCCAAGCGCAGCAGAACCGGATCGTTGACAATTCCGCCGCGTTCCGTGGTCAGCAGGACGTACTTGCACTGGCCGACGGCGCAGGTCGAAAGATTGCGCGGGGTCAGGAACTGCGTGAAGCGCGCGGCGTCCGGCCCGGCGATCTCGACTTGCCGCTCCACCCCGACGTCCCACAGCGTGACCGCCTCGATCAGGCGACGGTAGTCGGCCTCGGGGCTTTCGTAGAACACCGGCAGGTACATGTGATTGTAGGTGCTGTAGGCCTTGCAGCCGTAACGCCGGGTCGCCTCGAAGAAGGGCGACTTGCGGATTCTCGGTCCGATTGCAATGGCTGCCGGCTGCTGTGTCATGGCCTTCGCCTCCCGTGAATTTCCGGCAGCCTCGCCGATAGCGCCGGGGGCGTCCGGCGAGATAGCGGCATGAAATGCTATCCGCGCGTCCGTGGGGAATAGAAGATGTGCTTGCCGATCTTGGGGCCCTCGACCTTGTTCTTGCGCCAGGCCGGCGAGACGTAGTCGGCGTGGTACCAGAGGGCGCCGCTGGTCGGGTCCTCGGTGGCCCGCCACAGCACGCGTCGGGCGTGGAAGAGGCTGTCCTCCCAGGCGCCAAGCTCGGTGGGATCGTCGGAGCGGCCGTCGCACCACCAGGTGAACTGGCAGCGCCAGCGTCGCTTGAATCCGCCCTGCTGGACGACGCCGCAGATGCT
>JASJAL010000226.1 GCA_030067055.1 Kiloniellales bacterium
GTTCACCATGCCATGTTCCGCCCGGCTCTTGCGGCTCCAGATGAAGATCGAAGTCATCACCGGCTTGCTGACCCCAAGCGCCCGGCAGGCGATCGCGAGGTTCTCGCCGTCGGCGCCGAAGATCACCTGTTGCAGGCGCGGCGGCCGCAGGCCCGTCAGCTTGCCGAACAGGGCTTCGAAGAGCTCTAACTTGCCCTGGCGTAGCGCCTCGATCAGGGCGTGGGGCGAGACTTCGCCGGTGGCCGGCGTCGCGCTTTCCGGGACCGGCGGCGGGGCTTCGCTGTGGGTAGTCTCGGTCGGATCACCGGCTGGCTGTGCTTCCTTCGCAGCGGCAGACTTTTGGTTTCGCGCCGCCGCCTGTTCGGCAGCGGCGGCATCGAGCTCGGCCGCGGCGGCCTGAAGCTTGGCTGCCAGGTTCCGACGAGGCGCTGTCGCCTCTTCGGTCGCAGTGATGCGCTCGCGAAGCGTTGCTGGGAGTCCGGGCCGCCCGAGAAGCGCGGCCTTCAAGTCCGGCCTGCCTTCCGCTTGCTTGGCCAGCTGGTCCAACGTCTCCGTGGTGATTTCGCAAGCGGTGTTCTGCAGCACCGCGGTGAGGACCTTGGCTTCGCCAGTAGCGACCAGGGCGTCGACAACCAGACTTCCGAGTGCCCGGCGTGTCGCGATCGCCATGCGATGCTGCATCGTCGTATCGCGGCTGATCTCGATGAGATCCGCATCGGTCAAGGCTTCGCTGTGGACCAGGATGGGGAGCGCGATTTCGATCCGGTCACCCGCCAGGGCGAGAAGGCGGTCGCGCGGCGGATCCTTGAGCGCGGCGAGGGTTTCGCTTTCGGTGCGGTCTGGCGTCGCCTTCCCGCCAGGTGCCTGGGCACTGCTTGCAATCCCATCGCTTGGCGCCGCGACCTGACCGTTGCCGCCGGGCAACGCACCATTGGGGGCCTGGGTCAGCGGTTTCCCATCGGCCGCAGCGGCGGCGGTGGACCGGCGCAGCAGGACGGCGATGGTCATCATCGAGAGCAACAGTAGAACGATCGCCAGGCCGATCAGCGCGGTCTGGCCGCTGCTGAAGGACTGGATCAGCGCCGTGGTCGATTGCGACTGCCGGTCCTGGGCGGCGTCCAAGGTCTCGCGATAGCGTGACAGCACTTCGCCGGTGGCTTGCATCTCGGCCCGGTAGCGGGTCAGCTCTTCCTGGTTTTCCTGGATCTGGGTCTGATAGCGGTCGATCTCGCTACGGCTGCCGTCGAGCTCCGCGACCATGGTCGAGAGACGCTGCTCCAGTTCGGCCACCCGAGCAAGGTCCGCCGCCCGGGCCGCTTCCAGCTCCGCGAGCCGTCGCTGGTCGGCTTGCTGTGCCGCCTCCAGCTGGGCGTAGGCGCGGGCCAGCTGGTCGTCCGGGGGCGCCGCCGTCTTTGCGGACGGCTCCGGAAAAATGCCGGCCATGGCGTCGACATCAAGAGGAATTGCGGCGATCACCTTGGCCTCGGCGGCTTGCTGCTGCCAGTTCGCGGACAGAGCGGTGTGCCAGGCCTCGCCGAGGAGGTCTCGCGTCGCCTCAACGGCCGCGGCAGCCTGCGCCGCGAGCCTGGTGCGGCGTGCCGCCCAGAGCTCGCGGACCTTCCGCTCCCCGGCCGCCTGTTCCGCGACCGAGGCCCAAAGGTACCAATCCTTCGCGAACCAGTAGGCGGTCAGGAGGGGTCCGGCGACCGACTCGCTGCCCGGTTCCATCACGCCGGCGGTCGGGGAGCGCTTGAGATGGGCGTCGAACCAGCTCCAGCGGTCATAACCTTCCAAATCGGCCAGGCGTTGGAAGACCGCAGTGGTCAGCCGATGGCTGTGACTCCAGTCGTCTTGACCGCTCGCGCGGGCGCGGCGTACCTCGTCGAAGCGCCAGGCTCCGTCCAGGCTGGAGTCGATCGAGATTCCGGCCTCGCTCGACGCGGCACTCTGGCCGGCCGGCAGATCGACAACGGTCAATTTGCCGCTGTCGAGCAACTCTCCGAGGCGGTCGGCGGCTGCTGCGTAGCCGAGGCGCAAGTCCTCCCAGTAGCTGGACCTATCTGCGGGGGACTCTCGGGATGCCAGATGTCCGAAGAAGGTGCCAAGGTGACCGATAGCGCGGATCGAGCGGCGCAGCTCTGCCTCGTTCAGGCTCCCGTCGGCCTTGGCGAGTTGATTGCCGACGGCCGGCCGCGCATCGACGACCTCGACCCGCTGCGACCGGGCGAAGGGGCGGGCTGCCTCATCGGCAAGAAGCACCTCGGATCTCAGATTCGGGCCGAACGGCGCTGAAAGGCCAACAGCGACACCCAGACACACAAGGGCGAATCGGAGACTCGAGGGCCCGAACCCAAGGCGGGACATCTGGCACTCCCCATCCCAGCACTGGATTAGGCCAAATTCACGGGGAGTATAGACTCGATTCGCCCGGGGAAAAGTGGCCCCGGGCGGTTATCGACGTATTCCTCTCGATGTATTCGGGTTGGCTGCCGACGATCAACCGCCGCCGCTGGCGCTCCGCAGAGTCCCTGGCCCCGACTGCTCCGTCATCGCGAGTCCGAGGGCACCGTCCCGCCGGCTGCAATCCGGTGCCGCGGCAGCGGCCGGAGAGCCGGAGACCTGTGGCTCGCCGGATATCGAGGCGCCGAGCTTCCCGCCCTCGGACTTCGGACCGATGCAACTCTGCAGCTTGCGCGCCACGTCATCACCCCTGAGCGGCTTCAGCAGGATGTCGTCCATACCGGCGTCGAGGCACTCGGCAAAGCGCATCCGGTCCTCGACCATGGCAATGATCGGCACCTGCGCAGAGGGGCCGTTGAGCCGCCGCGCGAGGCGGGCGACATCGAAGCCCGAGATGTCGGCCAGTTCGAGGTCGATCAGCACGGCGTCGTAGCTGCGCCTGGCGATCGCTTTCACGGCTTCCTGGCCGCTGGTGGTCAGGTCGACCCAATGGCCGGCTTTGTCCAGGATGGTGATCGCCTGGAGTTGCGCCGACTTGTCGCCTTCGACCAAGAGCACCCGAAAGGCGCGCCGCGCCGCCGGATGCGCCGCGGTGGTCGACAGGGAGGTGGGCGGCGGCGGAAGCTGAGACGTCTCGGGCGTCGGTGTCGCGCTGGTCGTATCCGTGGGACTATCGACAGCGGCGTGCGGTGCGCCCTCGTCTATTTTGCTATCGGAGACGCTTTCGACCGGTGCCGAGGTCGCCGAGGCAGCTGCCGCATCTCCGGATTCGGCCTTGGAGGTCGACGGGGCCACCTTGGCCGCGGCCTGGGCGGCCGGCAGGGTGGCGCTCGCAGCGGGCAGGGCGGCCTTGGCCGCCGGGGCGCGGTAGAGCAGCACCAGGCTGATCTTCGGGCTCGGCTTCAGGCGCAGTTCCAGGCGCGTGCCGTCGGCGCAGGTCAAGACGCTGTGGCCCGGCTCGGTCTGACGGGCCAGGGCGGCCCAGCGGGCCATCTGCTTGTCGACTTCCGTGGCCGGAATCAGGCCGCGGGCCGAGGCGTGCAGCAGCAAGCTCTCCAGTCGTGCCTGGCCGGCCGCGAAGCTGTTCGGCAGCTCGAGCCGCTCCAGGAAGCGCCGGTTGCAGAAGGTGACCCTGAGGTCGAGGTCAATCACGGCCAGGGCCTGGTCGCTCTGGTCCAGCGCAGCCTCCAGCCGGCCGAGACGGGCGCCCAGGGTGTCCGCGCGGTCGCGGTCCTGCTTGCTGCGGCTGCGCCATTCCTCGGCGTGGGCGCGGATCAGGGCTATGGCGCGGGCGGCGACGCCAAGGTTGTCGCTGCGCTCGCAGGCCGGGATCTCGATCGAGAAGTCGCCGTTGGCCAGGGCTTCGCTGGCCTGGGCCAGACGTGCCAGGGCGCGGTTGCGGCGTGCCAGGAGGATGAAGGCGCAAAGGCAGGCGAGGCTGGCGGCGAGTGCAGCGGCCGTCGCGGCGCTGAACGACGGCCAGGTCTGGAACCACGACGCCCCGGCTGAGTCGCCGCCGATCGGCATCATGATGTTGGCCAAGATCACTGCGATCAGTATCGCGGTCAGGACGACGACGGCGATGCGTCCGAAGGCTTGGAGGCGTTGCGGTGAAAGCTCGATGCGCATGGGCCTGGCAGGCTCCTTTGCGATGGGGTTAGCCGACCAATCGCCCCATAGTATTTTGTTAGGGTTAATCAGGGATGAACGGCCGCTCCTTCGCGTGGGCTCTAAGCGGCCGTCAGCGCTGTAAATCCCGCTCCGGGGATCAGGAAGGCTTGGCCGCCGTCGGCTCGGTCGCCGACATCAGGGCCCGGAAGGGCAGCAGGAGGCCCAGCGCCATCGCCAGCTTCACGCCATAGTCGCCCAGGGCCAGGGTCAGCCACGGGACGGGCGTGAAGGCGAAGGCCAGGCCGAAGAACAAGAGAGTGTCGACGAAGGAGGCCAGGGAGGAGGAGATGAAGGGCGCCTTCCACCAGGTCGCCCGGCGCAGCCGGTCGAAGATCAGGATGTCCAGCAGCTGGGCGATCAGGAAGGCGGCGCCGGAAGCCAGGGCGATGCGCACCGTGGACAGCCCCAGGAGGCCGGCGACGATGGAGCAGGCCACGCCGACCGCGAAGCCGGCGTAGACCACGCGCCGGGCGGGCTCGGCGCCCAGCGCACGGTTGGTCAGGTCGGTCACCAGGAAGGCAAGCGGATAGGTGAAGGCGCCCCAGGTCAGCCAGTCGTTGATCTGGAAGTTGACCGCCACGTTGGACAGCGTGATGACCCCGGCCATGGCGCCGATCGGCAGCCACAAACGTTGCATGGCCGGCAATGGCCTTGCGTCCGCCATTCAATCCTCGCTGTTAGATCCGATACCGAACCGGACCGGGGTGCCGACGCTCAGCCCTAGAACCCGGTCGGCGCGCCCCTGGTTGACGGCGATTTCCGCCAAGCCGTTGGCGTTCTCATACCAGAAGGCCGCGCCAACCGGCACCTGAAAAAAGCTGTCGGCGCGCGCCAGCGTCCGGCCGTCGACTTCGAACGTCTCGGAAGCCTCCAGCGCCGCGGCGCGAAGGCCGGTCATGGCGTTGCCGAAACGGTCGATATAGACGATCCGGTCGAGATCCTCCGGCCAGTCCGCCCCGACCATCGAGTCCAGGGGCACCTCGCGGCCGGGTGGCGCGTCGCCCCCGGCCAAGCGCGCCGCCAGCGGGGCGAAGACGTCGCGGCCGTGGAAGGACGCGGAAACGCCCCGATCGGGCCAGTCGACCTGCCAGACCCGGGTGCCGCCGGCGCGCCGGGCGGCGACGGCCAGCAGGCCATTGTCAGGTCCCAGGAGCCAGCGCCCGCCGGCCTCGACCGCAAGCGCGCGCCGTGGTCCGCCGACACCGGGATCGACCACGCCCAGGATCAGACTGCCGCGCGGCATAGCCTCGGCATAAGCGGCCAGCAGGTAGGCCCCCGACAGGGGATCGAAAGGCGGCGCGTCCGAGAGCAGGTCGACTACCGGTCGGTCCGGCGCCGCCTGCCACAGGGCGGCCTTCACCTGCCCGATGTAGGGCCCTTCCAGCCCGAAATCGGTGAACAGCACGAACATGGTCAGAGGATCCGCTCAAAAGCCTGCAAAGCCAAGCCTTTAGACAGTCCGCTCCAGTCACCGCGTCCTCGGTCTTGGAGGCGCCTGCCTGTGGGCAAACTGCTCCACTCCCGGGTGGACAGGGAGAAACCTACCGTATATCGTGGCTGGATATTAGCGATCCGCAACATCTAGCGGTTTACGCAATATATGGTATTTTAACGGGAGAGGCTTGGAAAATCATGACTTGGACAGAGGAACGCGTTGCAGAGCTCATCCGCCTCTGGCAGGCGGGCCACAGCGCTTCGGCCATCGGCAAGATGCTGGGGGTATCGAAGAACGCGGTGGTGGGCAAGGCTCACCGCATGCAGCTGCCGTCGCGTCCGTCGCCGATCAAGCAGAGCACCATGCCGCGGCGCATTTCCAAGCCGGCACAGCCGGTGACCAAGACAGTTATCACCCGCCCTGCCGCTCCGCCGCCGCGGCGTATCGTCCGCCACGCCAAGGGCCGCAGCTGCATGTGGCCGATTGGCGACCCTGGAGAGCCGGATTTCCATTTCTGCGGTGGGCCGGCTCTGGAGAGCAAGCCCTACTGTGAAGAGCACTGCGCGCGCGCCTACATCACACGCAGCCGCAGCAGCGGCGACGAAGCCGCCTGAGTTCCCGCGCCACTCAAGTCGGGTTGCTTGAGATGGGGCCGGCTGACAAAGCCGGCCCCTTTTTCGTCCTGGAGCCCGCCGTGACCCGAGCCCAGCGATCAGAAGGTCGTGCCAACGCCGCTGCGCCGGGGGTCGCCGGCTGCGCCGAAGCCGCCGTCGCGGTCCCGGACGGCCACGTGTACGCCCCCGAAGAAGAGGTTTCTGGGCGGCCAGGTTGCGAGCCGCGCGACCTCTTCGCGGGCCGCCTCGACCGCCGCAGCGGGAAAGCCGGTCTCGAGGTTCGCCTGACCGCCCTCGACGTGGAGCCGGGGCGCGTCGACCGCCGCCCTGGCCGGCCGATCGAAGTCGATCAGGTTGAGCAGCACCTGCAGGACCGCGGTACGGATCCTGTTTGAGCCGCCGGATCCGAGCGCAGCGATCCGGCCGTCGGCAAGGAAGGCCAGGCTGGGCGCCATCATGGAGGCCAGGCGCACCCCCTCCGGCCAGGCGTGAAAGCCGCGCGGGTTCAGGTCCTGCTCGCCAAGCATGTTGTTGAGCATGATCCCGGTCCCCGGCAGCAGGCGGCCGCAACCTTCGCCGTTGGACAGGCTGACGGCGGCCAGATTGCCGGCCGCGTCCACGACGCTGATATGCGTGGTGCCGCGTCGGGCAGAGGGCCGTCCTTCGACCAGCGCCCGATAGCGCGCCATCAGCTCGGGGTCGAAGAGCCGCTGAGCCGCGGCATCTTCCTCCGCCTGGCCCATGGCCTCGTGGAGCCGGGATTCCAGCCGGGCCTGATCGGTCAGGGCCATGACCCGGGCCAGCGTCGCCAGCCTTTCGGGGGCGTCGAAGGCCTCGGGCGCTGCCCCTGGGCTCGACAGCAGGTCCAAGGCGAAGGCGATCAGGATCCCGCCGGTTGAGGGCGGCGGGTTGGTCAGGATGCGGGCGCCGCGGTAGTCGCGCTCCAGGGGTTGGCGCCGCACCGCTTCATAGCGGCCCAGGTCCGCTTCGGTGATCTGTCCGCCGGTCTCGCGGCTGAACCGGGTCAGCGCGGCCGCGATCTCGCCCTCGTAGAACAGGCGGTCGCCTTCCGCGGCCAGGGCCTCCAGGGTCTCGGCCAGCTCCGGCTGGCGCAGCATCTCGCCTTCCTTGAGCAGACCCTCGCCGGAACCATAGAGGGCGCGGGCCGCCTCGCTGGCGGTGAAGACCGGTGCCACGACCTGGAAGATGAAGGCCTCGTTGGCCCTGAGGGCGATGCCGTCGCGGGCCAGTTCGATGGCCGGCCTAAGGATACGGTCGATCGGCAAGCGTCCGAGCTGCCGATGGACCTCGAAGAGGCCGCGCGGGAAGCCCGGCGTCGCCATCGCGCCCAGACCGATGTGGAACTCCTGGGTCGCCGGGCCGAAATCGGCCTCGATCGGGAAGAACTCGATCTGCTCGACCGGCCGGCGCGCCAGGGGCGTCTCGACGAAGAAATCGTAGAGCACCGCCGGCGTCTCGGGTCCGGCGGCCAGGAAGAAGCCGCCGCCGCCCAGGGACGCAAGGACGGGTTCGGCGACGCTTGCCGCGCACATGGCGGCCAGGGCGCCATCGAAGGCGCTACCGCCGTCCTCGATGATCTCTTGCGCGGCCGCCGCCGTGGCGGGATGCCCCGCCGCTACCGCGCCTTTACCCGCCCCCCCGCCGGTCATCGCCCCGCGCCGCCTCGCTCAGAGCTCGGGAAGGGGGAAGGGCGCCGCGGCCTCGAAGGCCGCCGCGGCCTGCAGGACCTGGGCGTCGGCGAAGTGCGGCCCGACGATCTGCAGGCCGACCGGAAGCCCGGCCTCGGTCAGCCCGCAAGGGATGCTGGCCGCCGGCTGCCCCGTCAGGTTGAAGGGATAGGTGAAGGGGGTCCAGTCGACCCAGCGCTGCTCGCCCTGATCGGGCGGCATCTCCAGGCCGGCGTCGAAGGCCGGGATCGGGAGGCTCGGGGTGAGCAGGAGGTCCCAGCTCCGCCAGTGGAATTCCTTCATCGTCTTTGAGAAGGCTTCCCGCGCGCGGACCGCCGAGATGTGCTGGTGCAGCGTGATCTCCGCGCCGGCCCTGGCGACCTCCAGGAGCCCGGGGTCCATGACTTCCTTCTGGGCCTCGCTCAGAGAGGCCAGGATGTAGCCGGCGCCGGCGAACCACAAGGTCCGGAAGACTTCGCCGCAGTCGGGCATCTCGGGCTCGGCGATCTCGACCGTTGCGCCCAGTTCGGTGAAGCGCTGTGCCGCCCGCTCGACCGAGGCCGCGACCTCCGGATCGACCGGCTTGCCGCCCAGGCTCGGGCTGAAGGCGATCTTCAGACCCTTCACGCCCCGGTCGAGGTCCTCCAGGTAGTCGGTATCCTCTGGGGGCAGGGCGTAGGGGTCGCGCGGGTCCGGTTCGGCGATCACGTTCAGCATCAGCGCCGCGTCGGCGACCGAGCGGGTCATCGGCCCGACGTGGGCGACGGTGCCGAAGGGGCTGAGCGGATAGGCCGGGACCCGGCCGAAGCTCGGCTTGTGGCCGAAGATGCCCGTGAAGCCTGCGGGGATCCGGATCGAGCCGCCGCCGTCGGTCCCGAAGGCCAGGGCGCCCATGCCCGCGGCCACCGCCGCCGCGGCGCCGCCGGAGGAACCGCCGGGGGTCTTTCCGGGATCCCAGGGATTGCGCGTGATCCCGGTCAGGGGGCTGTCGGTCACGCCCTTCCAGCCGAACTCCGGCGTCGTGGTCTTGCCGAGCAGCACGGCGCCGTGCTCGCGCACCCTCGCGACGCCGGGCGCGTCCTCGTCCCAATCCTGATTCGGATCGACGCTGCGGGAGCCGCGCAGGGTCGGCCAGCCCTTGGTCACTAAGATGTCCTTGACCGAGGTCGGCACGCCGTCGATCAGGCCGCGGGGCTCACCCTTCTGCCAACGCTGCTCGGAGTCCCGCGCCGCCGCCAGGGCGCCCTCGGCGTCGACCAGCAGATAGGCGTTCAGCTTCGGGTCGAGCTTCTCGATCTTGGCCAGCGCCGCCTCGGTCGCCTCGACGGGCGAAAGCGCCTTCTGGCGGTAGAGATCTCGAAGCTCGCAGGCGGTCAACAGGGCAGGATCTTGGGTCATGGCGCCAGGGCTTGTTGAGATTCCGGTCAGGTGCCATTGTCGTGCGCCGCCGGCCCGCTGTCGAGCCCGTGCGCTGTCTTGGGAAGAGGGGGAGAGCCGCCGTGAAGAGGGATACGCTTGGGGCCTTCGTCCCTGGAAGCCAAGTCGAGCGTGCCGGCGCCGGGATCGGTCCACTCAAGGGGTTGAGCTTCGCGGCCAAGGACATCTTCGACGTTGCCGGGACAGTGACCGGTTGCGGCAATCCGGACTGGGCTGCTGGCCACGCGCCCGCTGCCAGCGACGCCGCCGCCGTCGAGCGCTTGCTGGCGGCCGGGGCCGATCTGGCGGGCAAGACCATCACCGACGAACTGGCCTTCAGCCTCAATGGCCAGAACCCCCACTACGGCACGCCGACCAACGCCAACGCGCCGGGACGCATCCCCGGCGGCTCCTCGAGCGGCTCGGCCTCGGCGGTGGCCGGCGGCCTGGTCGACCTCGCGCTCGGCTCTGATACCGGCGGCTCGGTTCGGATTCCGGCGAGCTATTGCGGGCTCTATGGCCTGCGCCCGACCCATGGCCGTATCTCCTTGGCCGGGGTGATGCCGCTGGCGCCGAGCCTGGACACCGTGGGCTGCTTCGCGCGCGACGCCGGAGCGCTGTCCCGGGCCTTCGCCGCGCTTTTCGACCGACCGGGGCCGGGCGGCGACTTCCGCCGCCTGCTGCGTGCCGAGGATGCCTTTGCCCTGGCGGAGCCGGCGGCCGCCGAGGTCTTGGAACCGCTGCAGCGCCGGCTGGAGGCCATCTTTGGCGCCGCCGAAGATCTGACCGTGGCGCCGGATGGCGACGGCTTGGCCGGCTGGGTCGAGCATTTTCGCACGATCCTCGGCGGTGAAGCCTGGGCGAGCCACCGGAACTGGATCGAAACGCAGAGGCCGAAACTCGGCCCCGAGCTCAGCCAGCGCTTCGAGTGGGCGCGGGGCATACCTGAAACCGAGGTCGCGGCGGCCGGAAGTGCGCGCGACGCCATCGCGGGCGATCTTGCCGAGCGGCTCGGCGACGACGCGGTCCTCTGCCTGCCGACGGCGCCGGGCATTGCGCCGCGGGTCGACGCCTCCGAGGAGGCACTGCTTGACCACCGCTACCGGGTGCATCGCTTGACCTGCATCGCGGGTCTGGCGCGCCTGCCGCAGGTCTCTCTGCCTCTGGCCAGTCTCGATGGCTGCCCGCTCGGCTTCTCCCTGATCGGCGGTCCAGGGACCGACGAGAAGCTGCTGACCCTCGCGGAGGCGCTGGAGACGCCGGACTCGCCGGACTACTCGTCGTAGGTCAGGATCGAGGTGAAGGGGATATCGAGTCGCTCGCGGCCCTTGAGGAAAGACAGCTCGATGATCCCGGCGCCGCTGGTCACCTCGGCGCCCACGCTGCGCAGCAACTGGACGCTGGCGTTCATGGTGCCGCCGGTCGCAAGGATATCGTCGAGCACGACGACTTTCTGGCCGGGCTGGATCGCGTTGGCCTGGATCTCGATGGTGTCGCTGCCGTATTCCAGGTCGTAGGTGTAGGGGATCGTCGCCCCCGGCAGCTTGGCCTTCTTGCGGATCATCACGAAGCCCAGGTCGAGCTGCAAGGCGAGTGGCGCCGCGACGAGGAAGCCGCGCGATTCGATACCGGCCAGGACGTCCGGCTGCTCGGCGGCGACGGCCTCGGAAAGCCGCCGGACGGTCTCTTGCCAGGCGGCCGGATGGGCCAGCAGCGGCGAGATGTCGTAGAACAGGATCCCCGGCTCCGGGAAGTCCGGGATCTCGGCGATGTGGTCCTTCAGGTTCATGGCCAGGTCTCCCCCCTCTAAGGCTGCCGCTTCGCGCTCTGCGGCGCGCTAGGCTAATCAGGCCGACCCGCCGAGACAATCGGCAAAGCCCTGGCGGCCCTCTTGCCGGAGGCTTCCCCGGCGACGTAGGCTTGCCGCGGCACAGACCCGATCGATCCGGGAAACCCTGGTTTCGGCAGACCGCGCCGGGGCCCCGGTCCGCGCCTCAGGAAGCGAGCATGTCCTACATCCTGCACCGCCATACGCAACAGACCCCACCCTTGGCCGTCGCCGGCGAAGGGGCCTACCTGATCGACAGCAGCGGCAAACGCTACCTCGATGCCTCCGGCGGGGCGGCGGTGTCCTGCCTTGGCCATTCTCATCCGGCCGTGGTCGAAGCCGTCGTCGACCAGATCCGGCGCCTGCCCTTCGCGCACACCGGCTTCTTCACGAACGAGCCCGCCGAGGCCCTGGCCGAGCACCTGGTGACCCGGGCGCCCGACGGGATCGGCAAGATGTACTTCCTCTCAGGCGGTTCGGAGGCCAACGAGACCGCGATGAAGCTGGCCCGGCAATACTATCTGGAGATCGGCGAGCCGACCCGCAGCCGCTTCATCGCCCGGCGCCAGAGCTACCACGGCAACACCCTGGGCGCCCTTGCCGCTGGCGGCAATGCCGGGCGGCGCAAGCCCTACGAGCCGCTGCTGATCGACGTCGCCCACATCGAACCCTGCTACGCCTATCGCCATCAGGCGGCCGAGGAGAGCGACGAGGCTTACGGCCGCCGGGCGGCCGACGACCTTGAGCGGGCGATCCTCGAGCTGGGCCCGGAGACCGTAATCGGCTTCCTGGCCGAGACTGTGGTCGGTGCGACCGCTGGCGCGGTGCCGCCGGCGCCGGGCTATTTCGCCCGCATCCGCGAGATCTGCGACAAGTACGGCGTGCTGCTGATCCTCGACGAGGTCATGTGCGGCATGGGCCGCACCGGGACGCTCTTCGCCTGCGAGCAGGACGGGGTGAGCCCGGACCTGCTGACCTGCGCCAAGGGCTTGGGTGCCGGCTA
The DNA here is from genome assembly GCA_030067055.1 of Kiloniellales bacterium. Next base: position 12,116 of record JASJAL010000226.1, read on the forward strand.
CCAGCCGATCGGCGCCTGTTTCGTCTCCCAGAAGATCTTCGACGCAATTGCGGCCGGCAGCGGTTTCTTTCAGCACGGTTTCACCTATATCGGCCACGCGACAGCCAGCGCGGCCGCGCTGGCGGTGCAGCGGACCATCGAGAGCGAAGGCTTGCTCGACAACGTTATGGCCAAGGGCGCTGCGCTGCGCGACGCCCTGAATGCGCGCTTCGGCAACCATCCCCATGTCGGCGAGATCCGCGGGCGCGGCCTCTTCATAGGGATCGAACTGGTGCGGGACCGTGGCGACAAGGCGACCTTCGACCCGGCGCTCAAGCTGCACGCCAAGATTAAGAAGGCGGCGATGGCTGAGGGCCTGATCTGCTATCCCGGCGGCGGCACGGTCGACGGCACGCGCGGCGACCATATCCTTCTGGCCCCGCCCTTCATTCTCGACGATGGCCAGGTCGGAGAACTGGTCGACAAGCTGGAGATCGCCTTGGCCACGGCCCTGAAGGATCTTCCGGAGGCCGGGCCGTGAGCGACGACGACCTGGGGCAG
>JASJAL010000214.1 GCA_030067055.1 Kiloniellales bacterium
TAGTCGCCGCCCGGCGTGCCGTGGACCATCCAGGGCTTGTCCTCCTTCAGGGTCAGGTTGACCGAGAGGGTGGTGCGCGGGCGCTTGCCGGGTGCCAGGGCCGAGGGATTGTCCTCGTCGAGCCAGAACATCTGGGCCCGGCTGTTCAGGCAGAAGCCGAGCTCGGGGATCACCGGCGAGGCGTGCAGCCAGCCACCCGAGGGAGTGGCGCCGACCATGTTGCCGTCGCGGTCGATGATGTCGATGTGGCAGGTGTCGCCGCCGATCTGAGCCGGGGTCTCGGCGGTCTGCACGGTCGGCTCGCCGCCGCCCAGCGCGGTGAAGCCGCCCTCCAGCTGGCGTCTCGTGCTGGCTTCTACGTCGATGCGACCGCCGTAGCCGGGGATTTCGCCCGGAAGCAGCTCCAGGGAGGCCTGCTCGCCGACCAGGGCGCGGCGCTCCGCGTTGTAGGCCTCGGACAGCAGCGTCTCGACCGGGACCTCGACGAAATTGGGGTCGCCGTAGAAGGCCTCGCGGTCGGCGAAGGCCAGCTTGGCGCACTCGGTGACCGTGTGAACGAAGTCCGGCCCGGTCGGGGCCATGGCCGTCAGGTCGAAGCCTTTCAGCAGGGCCAGCTGCTGGAGCAGCACCGGCCCCTGGCTCCAGGGTCCGCCTTTGCAGACGGTCACGCCGTGGTAGTCCAGGGTCAGCGGCGCCTCGACCGTCGACTCCCAGTTCGCCATGTCCTCGGCCGTCAGCACGCCGCGGTGGCGCCGACCCGAGGTGTCCATGACCTCCTGGGTGCGGCAGTAGGTCTCGATGGCCTCGGCGACGAAGCCGCGGTACCAGGCGCCCCGGGCCGCTTCGATCTGGGCCTCGCGGTCGGCGCCGGCCGACTCGGCTTCCTCGAGGACACGCTTGTAGGTTCCGGCGAGCATGACGTTGGTGAAGCGCGTGCCCGCCGCCGGAACCCCGCCGCCAACCAGGTAAAGTGCGGCCGAGCTCTGCCATTCCTCGCGGAACAGCGCTTCGACCCGGCCGATGGTCTCGCAGATCATCGGGACCAGCGGATAGCCGCCCTCGGCATAGCCGATGGCGTATTCCAGGACTTCGCGTGGCCGCATCGTGCCGTGGTCGCGCAGCAGCCGCATCCAGGCGTCGAAGGCCCCCGGCACGACCGTTGCCAGCAGGCCGGTGCCAGGCACCAGGTCCAGGCCCTCGGCCTTGTAATGGGCGATGGTTGCGCCCGCCGGCGCGACGCCCTGGCCACAGATGACCTCCGGCCTGCCAGCTTTCTGGTCGTAGAGGATGATCGGCACCTCGCCGCCCGGCCCGTTGAGGTGCGGCTCAACCACCTGAAGCACGAAGCCGGCGGCCACAGCCGCGTCGAAGGCGTTGCCGCCCTTCTCAAGAACCGCCATACCGCTCGCGGACGCAAGCCAGTGGGTGGACGCGACGACCCCGAAGGTGCCGCGAATTTCGGGTCGGGTTGTAAACATGATGGCGACGACTATAACGATGGCCGTCGGCACGGCGCAACGCACGACGCTGCAGGACAGATCTGCGCCCATCGGCTAACATGACCGCCGTCCGGCGTAGGGGTGTGACAGGGGGGAACAACCGCATGGCGATCGAGCATCCCTATCTGCTGTTCCTTGGCGATGCGGCGGACCAGCTTGCAGCCAAGACCGCCCAGGGCGTCCTGCAGTGGCGGCCCGACTGGTGCCTGGGGCAGTTCCGCCTGCCAGACTGCCAGGCCGATCTCGGTTTGCCCGATCTCAGCCTGGAAGAGGCGGCCGCCCAGGGCGCCAAGACCCTGGTGGTCGGGGTCGCCAACCGTGGCGGCGTGATTTCGGACGGCTGGACAGATGTCCTCGAGAATGCCATCGAGACCGGCTTCGACCTCGCTGCCGGATTGCACAGCCGCCTGGTCGATGTGCCGCGGTTGCGCGGCGCCGCCGAGGCCCATTCCAAGAGCCTTTACGACGTGCGACATCCGAGCCGCGGCTTCGACGTCGGGTCCGGCAAACGGCGGAGCGGCAAGCGGCTCCTGACCGTCGGCACGGACTGCTCGGTGGGCAAGATGTACACCTCGCTGGCGCTGGAGCAGGAGATGCGGAGCCGCGGCATGAAGGCCGACTTCCGGGCGACCGGCCAGACCGGGATCCTGATTGCGGGCGAGGGAGTCTCGGTCGACGCCGTGGTGGCCGACTTCATCTCCGGCGCGGTCGAGTGGTTGAGCCCGGCCAACGACGACGATCACTGGGACCTGATCGAGGGCCAGGGCTCGCTGTTCCACGCGTCCTTCGCCGGCGTGTCGATGGGCCTGCTCCACGGTGCCCAGGCCGATGCCCTCGTGCTCTGCCACGAACCGACCCGGCCGCACATGCGGGGCCTGCCGGACTATCCGCTGCCGCCCTTGAAAGAGTGCCTCCTGCGCAACGAGGAAGCCGCGCGTCTCACCAACCCGGACGCAACCTGCATCGGGGTGGCGGTCAACACCTCGGCGCTGGACGCTGAAGCGGCGCGCCGGCTCCTGGACGAGACCGCGGACTCCCTGGGCCTGCCTGCCGTCGATCCGGTCCGAGACGGTGTGGCGCCGATCGTCGACCGGATTCAGAAGGGGACGCCGGGTCGTCTCGCCGGCTAGCGGGATCGGGGGACGGCGAGCCAGCGCGGGAGATCGGATTGGCGGCGACTCACGAAGGGGTTCCTGGGTTCACGACACCACGGGAGCGAACTCCATGCCCAGCTTGAGCGTTCAAGCGGAGACCTGGCCGCTTGCCCGCACCTTCAAAATCTCCCACGGCAGCCGGACCGAGGCCAAGGTCGTGATGGTCGAGCTCGGCGAGGACGGGATTCGCGGACGGGGAGAGGGCGTGCCGGTGCCGCGCTACGGCCTGGACGCGGACGCGGTCCTCGCCCAGATCGAGTCCCAGCGTTCGGCCCTTGAAGCTGGTCTGACCCGGGAGGAATTGCAGGAGCGGCTGGCGCCCGGTCCGGCGCGCTGCGCCCTGGACTGCGCGTTCTGGGACCTGGAAGCCAAGCGCAGCGCGCGTCCGGCCTGGGATCTGGCGGGGCTGGATGCACCCTTGAGCGTGGTGACGGCCGTAACCCTGTCGATCGATACGCCCGAGGCCATGGGGCAGGCGGCGGCCGAGGCCGCGCATTATCCGCTGCTGAAGATCAAGCTGGACGGCGAGGCGATCCTGGAGCGGGTCGCCGCGGTGCGCGCGGCGGCCCCCGAGCCGCGCCTGGTGGTCGACGCCAACGAGGCCTGGGCACCCGAAGCGCTGCCCGAGATCCTGCCGCGGCTGGCCGCGCTGGGGGTCGAAATGGTCGAGCAGCCGCTGCCGGCCGATGCCGACAAGGATCTTGCCAAGATCGAGCGCAGCGTGCCGATCTGCGCCGACGAGTCCTGCCACGACAGCGCCAGCGTCGACGGCCTGGAAGAGCGCTACGACATGGTCAACATCAAGCTGGACAAGACCGGCGGCCTGACCGAGGCCCTGAAGCTGAAAGCGGCGGCCGAGGCCCGGGGTCTCGGCATCATGGTCGGCTGCATGATCGGGACCTCGCTGTCGATGGCGCCGGCCCTCCTGGTCGCCCAGGGTGCGGCCGTGGTCGACCTGGACGGCCCCTTGTGGCTGCGGGAGGATCGCGGCGAGGGCTTGGTCATCGAAGACGGCCTGGTCCATCCGCCGACCGCCGCGTTGTGGGGCTGACATGCCACGGTACCCTGTCCGCTCCCGTACTTTCGTGGCGGTTTCCCGGCTGCGAAATCTTTCATGATCGGCGATCCCTTTGATTTTTCTACCTTGTAAGCCGATCACTTCGAGGCCAGGTTAAGCGCTCATGGACTATTTGCTGGTCGCCGCGGGAGTCCTGTTCCTGTTCCTTGGGGGCGAGGCCCTGCTGCGGGGCGCCGTGAGCCTGGCGCAGCACCTCCGCGTTTCCCCGATGATCATCGGCCTCACCGTGGTCGGCTTCGGCACCGGTGCGCCGGAGCTGATCGTCTGCCTTGAGGCGGCCCTGACCGGCCAGCCGGCGATCGCCGTCGGCAACGTCATTGGCTCCAACATCGCGAACATCCTCCTGATCCTCGGGATCTCGGCGCTGATTCGCAGCCTTCCGGTGCCGCGGGAGGCCCTGTGGCGCGATGGCATGGTGATGCTGGGCGCCTCGGTCCTGGTGGTCGGCTTGGCCGTTCTCGGTACCATGGACCGCTGGCAGGGGATGTTGCTCTTCGCTGGGCTGATCCTGTTCTGGGGCTACATCTACCACACGGAGCGCAAGAACCGCAGCGACGAGCTGGCCGCCGCCAGTTCCGAGATCGAGGAGGATCCGGTGGGCGTGCCCTCCCGGGTCGGCATCGCTTCCCTGCTGGCGCTGGTCGGCCTGGCGGCCCTGGCCTTCGGCTCCAACCTCTTCCTCGAGGGCGCGGTCGGCCTGGCACGCGCCTTCGGCGTTTCCGAGGCTGTGATCGGGCTCTCCCTGGTCGCCGTCGGCACCTCTTTACCGGAGGTGGCCGCGGCCACCGTGGCGGCTGCCCGGGGCCGCGGCGACGTCGCCCTCGGCAACGTCATCGGCTCCAACATCGTCAACGTGCTTGGCATCATGGGACTGGCGGCGATGACTACGCCGCTGCCGCTCGACGCGGTCACACCCTGCGATCTGGCGGTCTTCGTCGGCTCCGCGGTGCTCGCCCTGGTCTTCTTCTCCACCGGCCGCCGCATCGCCCGGCCGGAGGGCGGCTTCTTCCTCTTCGCCTATGGCGCCTATATGTGGGCACTCTTCGCTCAGATCTGCCCGTTTTAGGTGCAGCTCAAAGGCTTCCGCTGCGGCGGGACAGGGTCAGGCGGTAGGGCTGATCGATGAGAACGGCGTCCCCGCTCGGGATTGCCGCGGCTTGGAAGCCTGCGTGGAGCTTTTCCTCTGCGGCCGCCAAGGCGGTCCTCCGCTTCGGGTCCACGGCCAGGACTTCGGCCTTGAAAGCCTCGAAGTCGTGGTACTTCGCGGCGGCAACGTAGAGGAACTCGCGCAGGCCGTCGAAGACCGGCGGCTGGGCCCGGCGCTGCAGCGCGGCATAGGCCGCGGCGCGGACCGCCGTCTCGTCCTCGACAGGGAGCATCAGCTCGAAGAGCGGGCCTTCGGCCAGGGGCTCCGCGACGTAGAGAAGGCCGCCGGGGCGCAGGATGCGCCCGGCCTCGTCCAGGGCCCGGTCCATCCGGTTGGGGTCGACGTGATGCAAGCTGTTGGAGAAGATCACCGCGTCGAAGCTTGCATCCTCGAAGGGCAGCTCCTCGCCACGGCCGAAGACGTAGCTTTCTCCGCCGGCCTTTGCGGCGGCTTCCGCGCGCTGCAGCTGAACCGTCGAGCTTTCCAGGCCGACGACTTCGGCACCCTCGCGGGTCAGGAAGCGGACCAAGCCACCGTTGCCGCAGCCGACGTCGAGAATCCGACCGCCGGGCAGCGGCAGCTCGGCGCGCAGCATCTCGCTGTGCTTGTGGCGGGGCAAGGCGGTCATGGCGACGAGACTATGCCGAGTCGGGTGGCATCGCGGCAAGCGGGCCGCGCGTTCAGTACTCGGGCTTCAAGTCGGTCGCCCTCAGCTCCTTCTCCACCGCCCGCTTGATCAGCGCCGGCGCCACCCAGGTCAGGATGCAGAAGCCGAGCCACAGTAGGAAGACGATGAAGACCGAGGCGCCGACCTGCCCCTGGCGATAGGCGATGTTCATCGCCTGCAAGGAGATGTAGGCGGCAACCAGGATCAGGATCTGGATGTTCTGGTGCCGGCGTTGCATCCAGGCGGCGTAAGGCCACCAGAGCCGCAGCAGCGGCTGGCGCCGTGAGCGGATCCGGACCAAGAGCTCGACCGCACCTTCGTTCCGGGGGTTGCGCGACAGGGCCAGGGCGCCCAGCTGGCGCGCCTGCTCGATGTCGCCGTCGATGAGCAGAACGTTGCCCAGCAGGACGCAGGCATCGATGTCTTCCGCATCGATGCCGAGCGCCTGTTCGGCCAGGGCCCTGGCGGCGTCGACCTCGCCGCGCTCGAGATGGATCGTGCCCTTCAGGACCAGGCACTCGACCGATTCCGGGTCCAGCTCCAGGGCCCGCTCGACCCACTCCAGGGCCCGCGCGCTGTCCCGGCGCAGCAGGAAGGCCCGGGCGAGGCCCAGGGTGTTGCGCAGGTCCTCGGGATCGATCTCCAGGGCCCTCCGAAAGCTCTGTTCCGCGGTACGGGTGTCCTGCTTGGCGAGGGCGATGATGCCGAGGGCGAAATGGCCGAGGTCGAGCTCGGGTTCGAGCTGCAGCGCGAGCCGGGCCTCGTGCTCGGCGGCGGTCAGGCGTTTCTGGTCGTGCAGGCAGAGCGCCAGGAAGGCGTGGGCGCCGGCATGATCCGGGTCCTCGGACAGGGCCTGGCGCAGACTCTCGACCGCGCCCTCGAGATCGCCGTGCCCAAGCTGGCGCTGGGCCCTTTCGATCAGGACCCTTCCGGGCTCAAGAAAGGAAGAAACGCTCACCGAAGAGGGCTCCCAGGATCGGAGACAGGTTGTGGGCGAGCGTGCCGAAAACCACGGCGAGGGCGATGACCAGAAGCAATCTTAGAATGCCCTTGCCGATTCGGCCGCCGAAGTACTCGTAGAGTTCCAGGCTATGCGCCTGGTGGCCATGGAGGACGTAGCCGATCATCACCTTCCAGGCGACAAGCGCGAGACCGAAATAGGGAAAGGCTGTGGTCGCAATCGAGGTCCGGGCCGTTTCCAGCCCCAGGGCGCAGGCGAGGGCTCCGGCGACCCCGATGGTTGCAACCACGACCTGTCTCCGGAAGGTCGCCGACCCCAGCGCCCAGCCGTTGTAGAGGAACCAGAGCACGCCCGGCAGGATGCCCGTCAAGACCAGCGAAATGAGCGGCCAGAAGGGATCGACGGCGACCCGCCGCCCGCCGCTGGGCGCCGGTTCGTCGATGATGCGATAGCTGGCGTCATGATCGGTCACGGCTACCTCAATTCGTAAAGAGAGCTCGCTCGACCTCGGTTCCGTTGGCGTGAGTAGTGCGTCGCATCAGAACGACGAGCTCAGCCGGATCTTGCGTTTCTCCCACTCGATCATCATGGAAAGGGCCATGTGACCAAAGGCGAAATAGATGCCGAGCGGGAAAAAGATCGCCGCCAGGCCGTACTTCCAGGACAGCAGGCCAAGGCCCTCGAAGAGCCAGTCGAGACTGGCGTAGAGCATCAGCAGCGAGAGGACCGCGATCACCCGAAAGGCGGGTCCGAGGCGCTTGATCGCCTGCTCGCCGCGCCACCAGAGGGCGAAGAGCGGGTTGCGCCGGGCCCGGATCAGGGCCATCAGCTCCAAGGCACCGTCATGGTCCGGGCTCTGGGTCAGCGCCAGCACGGCGTGGTCCAGTGCCGCTTCCGTGTCGCCTTGGCGGCAGAGCACTTCGCCCATGACCAGGCAGGCGCCCAGGTGCTGCGGGTTGACCCTGAGGGCCCGCTCGGCGGTCTCGTAGGCCCGGGCCAGGTCGTTGCGGTCCAGCGCGATGTCGGCGGCCAGGGCGAGGGAATCCAGATGCTGCGGGTCGATCTTGAGGGCCTGGTCCAGCCAATCCAGGGCGCGCTTCGGCTTCATTCGGGCCTTCCACAGGAGGGCCAGGCCGAAGTAGCCTTCCGGGTCGCCGGCGTCCAGGTCGATGGCGGCGCAGAACGCGCGCTCGGCGTTGGTCCAGTCGCTACGCGCCATGGCGACCAGGCCGTCGACCCAATGGTGAAAGCCCTGCTCGGCGTCGAGGGTCAGCGCCGTGGCGATGGCCCGGCTGGCGTCGTCGATCCGCTCCTGGTTCAGGCGGCAGAGGGCGAGCAAGGCGAAGGCACGGGCATTTTCGGGATCGCCGCCGAGGACCCGCTTGAGGCTATCGACCGCGCCCCCGTAGTTGCCCTGCTGGTACTGAACCAGCGCCAATTCCAGGTCGGGATCGTTGCGCCGCCAGGGCAAGGATCAAGTCCCTCGAGAAGGCGCGCCCGAGGGCAGCGGCTCACATCTTGCCATGCTTGCGCAGAAACTCGAGAACGGCGTTGTACTGGCCGCCATCGTTGGCATAGCGCGCGTAGTTGCGCGCCGTGGTCAGCCACTCCAGGGTCGTGGCCGCCGAGTCCTGCAGGGCGTCCTTCAGGAACTCGGCCTCGATCGGTACCTCGTGGCCGCTGTCGATCGAGCGCTCGATCGCGATGTCGCTGGCGGTCTCGACGATGTTCTTCAGGTCGGCACCGGAATAGCCGCTGGTGGACTTGGCGATGACGTCCAGGTCGATACCGGGAACGACCGGCCGCTCTTCGAGCTCGAGGCCCAGGATCGCGGCCCGGGCTTCGCGGTCCGGCGGCGGGACGAAGAAGGTCCGATCGAAGCGGCCCGGACGGCGGAAGGCCGGATCGAGTGCCCAGGGCACGTTGGTCGCGCCCAGCACCAGGACACCCTGATTGTCCTGGTTGAAGCCGTCCATCTCGGACAGGAACTGGCTGACCACCTTGGCCGAGGTGCCCTCGTGGCTGTACTGGCGCTTGGCGCCGACCGCCTCGATCTCGTCGAAGAACAGCACGGCCGGCGCCTGCTGGCGCGCCGATTCGAAGATACCGTGCAGCTTGCGCTCGGATTCCCCGATGTACATGTCGAGGATGTCCGAGATCATGACGTTGAAGAACTTGGCTTTGCATTCGCCGGCCGTGGCCCGGGCCAGCAGGGTCTTGCCGCAGCCCGGCGGACCGTAGAGCAGGATGCCGCCGCCGATGCGCTTGCGGAACTTCTGGAACAGCGAGGGCTTGAGGTAGGGCAGGATGATCTTCCGCCGGATCTCCTCTTTCACCTTGTCCAGGCCGTGGACGTTGGCGAAGGTGACGCGCTCCTGCTCCGGCATTAGGGCCCGGTGCAGGTCCTCGGCCATGGTGTCGTCGTTGGAGATGACCCGCAATCTTGGCCGGTTGTCCGCGATCGCCGGCTTGAAGGCCTTGAGTTGTGCGCCGAGGTCGGGATCCTCCAGCGCCGGGTTGGCGCGCACCGCTGCCTGATACTCTGTCTGACCCTCTTCCTCCCGGCCAAGCTCCAGCAGGGCGCGGGCCCGCTCCAGGCGGACTTCGGCGCTGTCGTCGGTGAGGAAGGCGAGGGCGGTCTCCGGCAGGTCGGCGGCGATGCTTGCGCGCCCGGCCAGCAGGCGGTCCTCGGCCCGGTCGAGATCCTCTGCAGCCAGCGGCGCAAGCAGGCTATTGAGCTCGTCGACCCGATCGGCATCCAGATGCAGGCGGATCACCGAGAGGCGCAGGGCGATATTTTCAGGGCTTGCGGCGAGCGCCGCGGTGAGCGAGTGAATCAGCTGAGCGTCCATTGCGGTCGCACCACCCGTTTCGATTGCGAGTTCGGGCTGTTCGAGTGCCGCTAAAGTGCAGCACTTGGCGGCGGTCTGCAAATCAAGATCGCCGTCAGGACGCCGAGACATCGGTGGCATGCCGGCACCGGGGCCCGATGCCAAGCTGTTTCGCGGTCGGTGAAGTATCGGGCGAAGACGTCAGGAGTCGAGCAGCGGCCGGAGGTAGGGCGGCATGGCAAAGGCGCCCTGGTGCACTGTCGGCGTGTAGTAGCGGGTCTCGATCCCGGCCGCGGCAAAGCGCTGCTCCAGCGTCGCCGTCTCGGTCGTCAGGTCTGCCGCGTCCCGGGCGGCCATGGCGAAGACCATGTCCCCGCCGAAGAAGCTGGGTACGGCAACCCGGTAACAACTGGTGGCCGCGAAGTTGCGGCCCAAGGCTGCGAGCGGCTTCGCCAGGGATTCCGGCTCGGTGAAGGGCACCGCGTTCTGGGTGACCACCAGGCCGCCTTCGGCCAGAAGGCCGGCACAATCGGCATAGAAGCTCTCGGTGAAGAGAACCTCGCCCGGCCCGACCGGATCGGTGGAATCGATCAGGATAAGGTCGAAAGGCTCCCGCTGGCCCTTTTGCTCGGCGACCCAGGCCAAGCCGTCGGCGATCACCAGCTCCAGACGCGGGTCATCGAAGGCCTGGCCGCAAATCGCGGTCAGATGGGCCTTGGAAAAGTCGATCACCGACTGGTCGATCTCGACGAGAGTCGCCGCGCGAAGCTTCGGGTGTTTCAGCAACTCCTCCAGGGCGCCGCCATCGCCGCCGCCGACGATCAGGGCGCGCTCGACCGCGCCGTGGGCCAGGACCGGCACGTGGACCAGCATCTCGTGATAGAAGAACTCGTCGCGCTCGGTGGTCTGGACGATGCCGTCCAGCGCCAGGACCCGCCCGAAGAGCGGGTTCTCGAAGAGCAGCAGGTCCTGGTGATCCGTCTTCGCTTGATGCAGGACCCGCTCGACCCGCAGCTGCAGGCGCCAGGCTCCGAATTCGCGATCGGCCTCTTCCGACCAAGCGGTCATGCGGTGACGCGGCCGCGCCGCAGCTCCTCGACCTCGACCCGCGCGGCCGCGAAGGCTTCGCGCAGGACTGGGATTGCCGCCTGGGGTTCGGCATCGCCACACATAAAGACGTCGAGCGCAGCGTAGTCGCGCTCCGGCCAAGTGTGGATGCTGATATGCGATTCCGCCAGCACCGCCACACCGGAGACCCCACCGTTGGGCGTGAAGTGGTGCAGATGAAGGTGCAGCAAGGTTGCCCCCGAGGCCTCGACGCAGGCGCGCAAGGTGCGGTCCACATGATCGAGATCGTCCAGGCGCCCGGCGTCCCAGAGGTCGATGATCAGGTGCGTGCCCGCGAAGCGCTGGCCGTCGCGTTCCTGGAAGTAGTCTTTCTGTGCGGGGGAAGTCCCCGGTCGCTCGTCGTCCTGCCTGCCCTGCGGTCGGGGTGTTCTTGGCTCGTCATCCAAGTCCGTCCCCAGTTGAGGGAGGGCTTTGCTCTGCAGCATCGCTCACTCTCCAACAACCAGTAGATGGCCCAGATACTCTCTATCAGGGAGGGCTGTTTATGGAGCCTTGGGCCTGGGATTTCAAGAAACGAATCCTCGTAAGGTTGACGTAAACGACCGCACACCCGGTGGTTGCTTTCCTCGGTCTTGTCGAGGCGCGGATGAACCACATGACCATCTGCGACGCCCGTGGCGATCTCCACGCAACGGGCTAAGCGCGGCTTGATGGTGGCGGCGAATGCCTTAGTCTCATTCCAAGGCGGGCGAGGGACCATGACCGAGATCAACGACTTCCAGGACATTCGCGACGGCGTACGGGCACTCTGCGCGCGCTTTCCCGGCAGCTACTGGCGCGCGCTGGACCGCGAGCGGCGCTATCCAGAGGCCTTCGTCCAGGCCTTGACCGAGGCCGGCTATCTGGCCTGCCTGGTTCCGGAGGCCTACGGCGGCAGCGGCCTGCCGCTCAGCGCGGCGGCGGCCGTGCTGGAGGAGATCCACACCGCCGGCTGCAACGGCGCGGCCTGTCACGCCCAGATGTACACCATGGGTACGATCCTCAAGCACGGCAGCGAGGCCCAGAAGCAGGCCTACCTGCCGGAGATCGCCGCCGGCCGCCTGCGGCTCCAGGCCTTCGGCGTGACAGAGCCGACCAGCGGCACGGATACCTTGTCGCTGCGCACCACGGCTACCCGCGATGGTGACTGCTACGTCGTGAACGGCCAGAAGGTCTGGACCAGCCGGGCCGAGTATTCGGATCTGATGCTGCTCCTGGCCCGGACCACGCCCAAGGACAAGGTGCAGAAGAAGGGCGAGGGCCTGTCGGTGTTCCTGGTCGACCTGCGCGCGACCGAGGGCATCGAGATCCGCCCGATCCCGACCATGATCAACCACGCCACGACCGAGGTTTTCCTCAGCGACGTCCGGGTGCCGGCGGAGAGCTTGATCGGCGAGGAAGGTCAGGGCTTCCGCTACATCCTGGACGGCATGAACGCGGAGCGCATCCTGATCGCCGCCGAGTGCCTGGGCGATGCCCGCTGGTTCATCGAGACCGCGAGCACCTATGCCAAGGAGCGGAGAGTCTTCGACCGGCCGATCGGCCAGAACCAGGGTGTGCAGTTTCCGATCGCCCGCGCCTTTGCTCAGACCGAGGCGGCGGAGCTGATGATCCGCAAGGCGGCCGCGCTCTTCGACGCTGGCGAACGTTGCGGCAAGGAAGCCAACCTGGCCAAGCTGCTCGCTTCCGAGGCCTCCTGGGCGGCCGGCGAAGCTTGCCTGCAAAGCCACGGCGGCTTCGGTTTCGCCGAGGAGTACGACGTCGAGCGCAAGTGGCGAGAGACCCGGCTCTACCAGATCGCCCCGATCTCGACCAACCTGATTCTCTCCTACCTGGCCGAGCACGTCCTCGGTCTGCCTCGGTCGTACTGAGGCGGCACCATGACCGACAAGCCCCTCGACGGCCTTCTGGTGGTCACCCTGGAGCAGGCGGTGGCGGCGCCGACCTGCTCGGTGCGCCTGGCCGATGCCGGGGCGCGGGTGATCAAGATCGAGAGGCCGGAGGGCGACTTCGCCCGCGGTTACGACCGGGTGGCCCGTGGCGAGAGCGCCTACTTCGTCTGGCTCAATCGCGGCAAGGAGTCGATCGCGCTCGACCTGAAGCAGCCCGAGCACCTCGCGCTGGCCCGGCGCATGATCGGCAAGGCCGACGTCTTCATCCAGAACTTGGCACCCGGCGCCTCTGCGCGCTTGGGCCTCGATCCCGAGGCGCTACGCGCCGAGCATCCGCGGCTGATCACCTGCTCGATCTCAGGCTACGGCGAGACTGGTCCCTATGCCGAGATGAAGGCTTACGACCTGCTGGTCCAGGCCGAGAGCGGGCTAGCCGCGATCACCGGGCGGCCCGAGGGTCCGGGCCGGGTCGGGGTCTCGGTTTGCGACATCGCCGCCGGCATGTACGCCCACGCCGCCGTCCTGGAGGCGCTGTTGGCCCGCGAGCGCACGGGCGAGGGACAGTCGGTCGCGGTCTCGCTCTTCGATGCCTTGGCCGACTGGATGACCGTGCCCTTGCTGCACTACGACTACGGCGGCGCAGCGCCTCAGCGGGTCGGCCTCAACCATCC
>JASJAL010000215.1 GCA_030067055.1 Kiloniellales bacterium
ATCAGGCCTTCGCCTTCGCCGCCGGTCAGGATGTTGCCGATGATCGGGATGGCGCCCAGGATCCGGTTCAGGAAGTAGGCCGGCACGACCGTGCCTTCGACGTCGATCCAGCCGCGTGCCAGATCGACCTCGCCCTGCGTGGTGATACCAAGCGAGGTCCCGTAGACGCGCAACAGTTCCGTCGACAGGCGATCGCTCTCGTAGGTGAAGTCGCCGGTCACCCGATCGAACACGAGACCTTCGCCGCCGAGGGATTCGACGATTCCCGTCAGCGAAGCCACGGTCAGCACCTTGGCGAGGATCGGCGCGTCGTAGACCCTGAAACCATCGGCTTCGATCCGGCCCTTGATCGGGCTGGCTGGATCCGGGCTGTCCGTAATTCCTGTGATCTCAAGCTTGCCACCGTCCATGCTTGGCTCGATGGCGAGAGCCCGGAGTACCGCGCCCAGATTGCGAGACCGCACCGCCAGACGCCGCGTCCCGTCCTCGTTTGGCACCAGACGCAGGTTAAGCGTCACCGGGCCGTCAGCCTCCTCCGCTTCCGGTTCCCAGGTCTCCTCGGGCGCCTCGCCGAACCTGCCGCCGAACGCGCTGGATCGCGCGCGGGGCTCGGGCGGGGGCGGTGCTTTAGGATGACGCGCCAGGGCCTCGGGCACCTGACCGTCGATCTCCATCCGATCCCAGCCGCCCTCGGCCCGCACCAGCAAGAGGCGCACGTTCTCCAAATACTCTTCCGGTCCGAAGTAGACCCGGTCAAGCCATTCGGCCCGAACGTCGAAGGGCTGCACCGCTGGCGGCGCTACACCTTCGGCGACCTCGCCGGGCGGCTCCTCTCCAGCGGGCTCCGTATCGTCCGAACCCTCGGGTTCGGCGTTCGTGCGGGTACTGAGATCGATCGTCCCGGTCCCCAACTCCACCTGAAGAACCTCACCACCCTCCCGCACGACAACGTTCGAGAGCCGGGTTCGTCCGACCGATAGCTCCTGAAGTGTCACGGTGATGATGTTTCGGTCGTTCGGATCGACGGCCACCCTGCCAACGCCTTGCAGGTCGCCGGCATCAACACGGAAGGACTCGACCCTGTCCAAGACATCCTTTTTGAACACGACGGTCGCGGACGCGTTCGCATCTGCGCCCGGTTGCTTGCTCCAGCCAAGCATCGGAAAGCTCAGCTTCGCGAGGCGCAGATTGGATTTCGCCGCTACGGTCGTCACGTCGTCGCGATCGATGGTGACCACGACCTCGGTCACCGAAGGGCCTTCGACATAGGGACTCACGTCGATGCCGAAGGAAGCCCAGTCCGCGACCTCGACCCGCGGAACCCGGGCCGCAATCCGCGAGCTAATCGGGTTGTCCGAGGTGAAGAACTCTTGCCAGTCGAGCGTCATGCCGAGGCCGTCGAGCCGAATCGGACCGGTGATCTGCATGCTCCTGGTGTCGAGAATGAGCTGCAGCCGGGGCGCGCTCAAGTTCTTGTCGAGCAGGATCCCCTCGACGGCGACTTCGGTCAGAATTGCCTCCGTCTCGGCCTGGATCTCATCCACGCTGAGATCCATTTCGAGCGGGAACTTTAGGACCAACCGGCCATCAGACCTCCCGGAGGCCTTGGCCGGTTCGATGCCCATGTCGCTGAGCAGATCAAGGCGCTCGTGGTCGAGCAACTCCAGCTTCTCGCGGATGGGCCCGACAACCTTAATATCGATGTCAATGTTCTGATCGACAACGTCGAGGCCGTCGATCGTGATCGTTCCCTCTGGCACGGCGATATTTCCAAGCCTGCCACCTTTGGGATGAAGAACGAACTCCTTGGCGTTGAATGTTGCCTCGCCACCGATCCCAGTGACCGGCGGTAGAGGCCGTAGGTAGTGCACCGAGAGGTTGCTGTAGGTCAGCCGCCCAAACACTTCTCTCGCTTGCACTTCCCGATCGGCGTCGTCCGGCAGCAGGAGGTCCAGGTTGATCTCTGCGGTGTCGACTAGGCCGTCGCGGACGTTCTCGGTGACCCAAGTCCTGGCATTGGTGCTAAGGCCCAACGGCCAGTAGCTCGCGAGGTCGTCCAGCGCGATCGACTGGCTGCCCGCCCTGGCCTTGATGACAACGCCTTCTTTCTGAAGCTCGGCACTACCAATCACGCTGACCTGCGGACCCAGATCGGCATCGCTGCCGAGGCTCAGGGTCGCGTCTTCGATTCGCATCTTATCGTCGGCACGGTCGAAGACTCCACGAGCGTTGAAGGACCGCACCGGCAGCGGCGCCGGCCAGAGGTCCGCAATCGCGATCTGGCCGGGGCCGCCAGAGACGTCGAAGCCGAGATTGGTGACTTGGCCTTTCGTGTTGAAAGCGGAGATCAAGGTTCCCTTCAGGGCCACGTCCATTCCGGCCAGCGTATCAAGATCCGGCGACAGGAGCGCCAGATCGGAAAGCAGCACCTCATCGACATTCACCACTAGGTCCAGGCGCTGGGACGAACGGTGATATGAGAACGCGCCCCGGACGCCGGAGATCTCCTTGGGTTCGGCTATGTCGAGCGAGAGTTCGCCCGACAGCCCTGTGGGACCACGACGGATGCCAATGTTGGTCGACTTGGCCCACCAGTCGACGCCCGCTTGTTCGTCGCGCACGAGCAACTGGCCGTCGACGATATTGAGCTCGCGCAGGTAAGACATCACCCGGCTCGGATCGCGCTGCGCCTGCAACTCCGCCAGCAGTTCGGGCACAATCCCGGCAAGCTCCGGCGCCTCCTCTTCTGGCTCTGGAACCAGCTCGTCATCGTCGCCGAAATGAAAGCTGCCATCCGCTTTTCGGATTAGCGTGATCCGGGCGCCGACCACGGCAACGCGGGTCGGCGCCAGGGTGCCGGAAAGCAACGCAGTCAGGCTGAAGCCTACTTCGACATCCGGCAGGGAGAGGATAGGTCGGCCCTCCTGGTCTCGCACGTTGACGTCGAGAGCTCTCAGGTCGAGGTCACCATCCGCTTTATCCCAGGAGAGCACAGTATTCGTGACCCGAACATTGACGCCACGATCGGGGTCAGAGAAGCCGGCCTCCAGATAGGGTGTCAGGAAATCGAGGGTCACGGGCCCGCTGGACAGGCGCCATATCAGTAAGCCGACCACCACCGCCGCGGTGGCCACGACGCCTAGCAGGATTTCCAGGCCGATCTTCGCGCTTCGTTTCAGCAAGGAACGTTTTGCCCCATCCTTCTAGAGATCGGCCCAGACCGGTTCTTGACCGACAACTGGGCGGCACGCAGTGTTGCCCAAAACCGGATCGTAGTGGATGACGCGATTGTCTCTTTTCACGCCCAAAGCCCTACTCCCCGTACTCGCACATCCTGAGCGAGCCGAAGCCGGATGGCAGGACTGGACCAGCCGACTGACCAAAATGGCAGGATCCGGACGCGCTGAGAAGCTCGCCGAGCAGTCCAAAGACCCCGAGATCCAGCGACTCCTGGGGGCGATCTTCGCATACAGCCCCTTTCTGAGTCGCTGTCTGCTGCATGATATTGAACTTTTCGAGGCGGTTTTAAGGCACGGGCCAGAAAAACTCATAGAGGAAACACTGGATCGACTCAAAGCGGAATTGCGGGATCATACCGAGGTATCCGCGGTCGAAACCGATTTGCGCCGAGCGAAGCAAAAGGTCGCCCTCATCGTGGCCCTGGCCGATCTGGCCGGCAATTGGTCTTTAGACCAAGTGACGGCCGCCCTGAGCCGTTTCGCGGACCAGGCGATCAGCCAGGCACTGGCGTTCCTCCTGTGCCGGGCAGCGAACCGCCAAGAGCTGGCTTTGCCGAACCCCGAGGTACCCAACGAGGGCTGCGGCTACGTCATTCTGGGCCTGGGCAAATTGGGCGCCGGAGAGCTGAACTACTCCTCCGACGTCGACTTGATCGCGATCTTCGATCCTGAGAACGCGCCCTACACCGGCAGTCGAAGCTGCCAGGATTTCTTCGTGCGGCTGACACGTGACTTGGTCAAATTGCTGAGCGAGCGGACGGCCCAGGGCTATGTCTTCCGGACCGATCTCAGGCTCCGGCCGGATCCGGCAGCGATGCCGCTGGCGATCTCCATCACGGCCGCCGAGACCTACTACGAGAGCCTGGGCCAAAACTGGGAACGGGCTGCGATGATCAAGGCGCGCCCGGTCGCCGGCGATCCGGCCCTAGGCCGCGAGGTCATGGCGATCCTGCGGCCCTTCGTCTGGCGCCGGAACCTGGATTTCTGGGCGATCCAGGACATCCACTCGATCAAGCGCCAGATCAATGCCCAGCGCGGCGGCGGCGAGGTCGCGATCCTGGGCCACAACGTCAAGCTGGGACGCGGCGGCATCCGAGAGATCGAGTTCTTCGCCCAGACCCAGCAGCTGATCTACGGCGGTCGGGCACCTGCGCTGCGCCAGCCCCGAACGGTCGATGCCCTGGCCGCCCTGGTCGAAGCCGGCCGCCTTGAGGCCGAAACGGCGAAAGACTTGTCGGCGGCCTATCGCTACCTGCGCCGGCTCGAGCACCGCCTACAGATGGTCGCCGACCAGCAGACCCACCAGCTGCCGACGGATCCTGAGCAGCTCGAGGCCCTGGCCGCCTTCCTCGGTTACGACGATCCGGAAACCTTCCGGCAAGAGCTGCTGTCGCGACTGCGCTGCGTCGAGGAGCACTATGCCGCGCTATTCGAGGAGGCACCGGCGCTGTCCGGGCCCGGCAACCTGGTGTTCACCGGAAACGAGCCGGACCCGGATACGGTTTCGACCCTCGAAGGTATGGGCTTCTCGGCGGGCGATCAGGTCATCCATCTGATCAGTGGCTGGCATCATGGCCGCTACCGCGCCACCCGGAGCAAGCGCAGCCGAGAGATCCTGACCGAGATCATGCCGACCCTGTTGGAATCCTTGGCAGCGACCGCGCAGCCGGACCAGGCCCTGCGCCGCTTCGACACCTTCCTCAAGGGCTTGCCGGCGGGGGTCCAGCTGTTCTCGATGCTGCACGCCAACCCTGGCCTGCTGCGGATGCTGGCCGGTATCATGGGCAGTGCTCCCGCCCTGGCCGAGCAGTTGAGCCGCCGGCCAGGCCTCCTGGACGCCGTCCTCTCACCGGATTTCCTCGAGCCCCTGCCCGATGCCGAGGCGCTGGAACCTCAGCTCGCCATGGCTCTGCGGGAGGGACGCGACTTCCAGGACATCCTCGAGCTCTCGCGTCGCTGGGCCAACGATCGCAAGTTCCAAGTCGGCGTTCACCTGCTCGACCGGATCAGTGAAGCTGACGACTGTGCAACCGCCCTGACTGCGATCGCCGAGACCACAATGAAAGGCCTCTTTCCGGCCGTGCTGGCAGAGTTCGCTTCGGTTCACGGGACCCTACCGGGCGACGGGCTGGCGGTGATCGCTTTCGGCAAGCTGGGCGGTCGGGAGATGACCGTCACCTCTGACCTTGACCTGGTCTTCCTGTACGATGGGCCGGAGGATTCGACGCTGTCGGACGGCGCCAAGTCCTTGCCGCCCAGCGTCTACTATGCCCGGCTGGCGCAGCGGTTCATCAACGCTCTGTCGGCGCCAACCGGCGAGGGCCGGCTATACGAGATCGACATGCGCCTGCGGCCCTCGGGCAACGCCGGACCGATCGCCACGACCCTGCCCGGCTTCGTCAAGTACCAGCGCGCCCAGGCCTGGACCTGGGAGCACATGGCCCTGACCCGGGCCCGTGCGATCATCGGGACCGCGGAATTCACGGGCCGAGTCCAGACAGCAATCTCGGATCTGCTGGCCAGCGAACGGGATCCGGACACGCTGGTCCGGGACATCGCCGAAATGCGGGCACGGGTCGCCCGCGAGCACCGATCGCGTGGCCCCTGGGACGTCAAGCAAAGGCCCGGCGGCCTGGTCGACCTGGAATTCCTAGTGCAGTACTGGCAACTGCGCCACGGCCACGAGCACCCGGAGGTGCTCGACCCAAGCACCTCAGCCGCCCTGCAGAAGCTTGCGGCAGCCGGAATCTTGAAGCCCGATCGGGCCAAGGCCCTCGACCATGCGGCTCGCTTGCTCCGGCACTTGCAGGCCATCTTGCGCTTGACCGTGGGTCAGGACTTCGACGAAGCCCAGGCGCCGGAAGGCCTCAAGGTGAGACTCGCCGCCGCGGGCAACTGCGCCGACTTTGCCGCCCTTAAGGACCGGCTGGACGCGGCCACGTCGGAAATCCACAACGTGTTTCGCGAAGTCATCGAAGACCCTGGCGGGCACGTAGTCAGAGATGAAACGGCCGGTGAGGATTGACCTGCGACAGAGGAGAAAGACGAAGCCATGACGATTTCGATTGGAGACGCCGCCCCGACTTTTTCGGCCCCCACAGACGGCGACGGCAAGCTCGATCTGGCGGCGCTGAAAGGGCGCAAAGTGGTGCTTTACTTCTACCCGAAGGACGACACCTCAGGCTGTACGAAGGAAGCGTGCGGCTTCCGCGACGCCATGCCGGACTTCTCGAAAATCGACGCCGAGATCCTCGGGGTCTCCAAGGACAGCGTGAAGAGCCACGACAAATTCAAGAACAAGTACGAACTGCCCTTTTCCCTCGTGAGTGACGAAGACGGCAGCATCTGCGAGAGCTACGGCGTTTGGGTCGAAAAGTCGATGTATGGCAAGAAATACATGGGGATCGAGCGTTCGACCTTCCTGATCGACGAGGAGGGCGTCGTCCAAGGGGCCTGGCGCAAAGTCAAAGTGCCTGGCCACGTCGAAGAGGTACTGAGGGCCGCCCGGGACCTCTAGCCTGGTGGCCGCGGCAGAGGGCTTAGCCGAAAGGGCGGTGGCGGTCCTGGCTGCCGCGGATCCGCTTGAAAAGCTTCGGCTAACCCAAGCGACGGCGACTGCCTGGCAGAATGGCCTGATCACAGACGTGGGGCGGGCCGAGCCGCCAGACCGCCCGGCCCGCCCGGCGCGGCCCGCCCTGGTGCCGCCACGCGAGGTCCCGCGGCGGCGTATCGGTCCGACACCAGCCGGCCGGATCGCCCTCTTGCACGCGCTGGCCCACATCGAACTCAACGCGATCGACCTGGCCTGGGACTTGATCGCGCGGTTCGCGCCCGGAACGACCGAGGCCGAGCTGCCCCTCGAGTTCTTCGACGACTGGTGTCGGGTCGCCGCCGACGAGGCCCGGCATTTCGCCATGGTAAGCGCCAGACTCTCCGACCTCGGCGCAGCCTACGGCGACCTGCCGGCGCACGACGGGCTCTGGGAAGCGGCCCAGGCGACCGCCGGTGACCTCTTGGCCCGGCTTGCGGTGGTTCCCATGGTGCTCGAAGCCCGGGGCCTGGATGTGACGCCAGGCATGATCGGACAGCTCCGCCGTGCCGGCGACGAGGCCAGCGCCGGGATCCTCGAAATCATCTATCGCGAGGAGATCGGCCACGTCGCCGCCGGCGAACGCTGGTTCGCCTGGCTATGCCGGCGCCGGGGCTGCGCGCCGGGGCCGGCCTGGGAAGGCCTCGTTCGGCAATATTTCCGGGGCATCCTCAAGCCGCCCTTCAACGATGATGCCCGGCGGGCCGCCGGGATGTCTCCCGACGTTTACGGATACTTTACCGGTCTAGGCTCTTGATTGCGGGCTCGGCCTAGCGAAAACGGACCCGCAGGGCATGGACCACGACCTCGAAGTCAGCCATCAGCCGTCCAGACCACCGGACCTGTTCTGGGACGTTCGGAAAGTCCTGATTGCGACCGCACTCTTCGGCTTCCTCGGCTTTTTCGGAGGCTGGATCACGTATTACGCCATGACCCTGGGCTTTCACGTGGCCAGGAACAAAGCCGAGCCCTGGCTCTATCTGGTCCCCTGCGGCCTGACGGCTTTTGCCTTCTTCAGTGCTCTGTTCTTCGCCCATCGGGAACGACGGCGCCTGCTTGACTACTACAGCAAGGAAGACGACTGAGGGTCACATTTCGCGGCCGTCTAATCGTCTGATGCCGCCGAATCCGAGAGACCGCCCTCGATTCGCGCCGCCAGAGCGGCCTCCAGGAACTCGTTGATCCCACCGTCCAGCACGCCCTGGGCGTTCCCCCTCTCCACCCCGGTCCGCAGGTCCTTGACCATCTGGTAGGGCTGCAGGACGTAGGAGCGGATCTGGTGGCCCCAGCCGATGTCGGTCTTGGCCTCGGCTTCGGCCTGGGCCTCTTCTTCCCGCTTCTGCAGCTCGTGCTCGTAGAGCCGCGCCTTCAGCATGGCGTAGGCCTGGGCGCGATTGCGGTGCTGCGAGCGGTCGTTCTGGCACTGCACGACGATATTGGTCGGGAGGTGGGTAATGCGGATCGCTGAATCGGTCTTGTTGACGTGCTGTCCGCCGGCGCCGGACGCGCGGTAGGTATCGACGCGCAGATCCTTTTCTTCGATCTCGATCTCGATGTTGTCGTCCACGACAGGATAGACCCAGACGCTGGCAAAGGAGGTGTGGCGCCGCGCCTGGGAATCGAAGGGCGAGATCCGCACGAGGCGATGCACGCCGGATTCTGTCTTCAGCCAGCCATAGGCGTTGTCGCCCTTGATCTGCAGGGTGGTCGACTTGATCCCCGCCTCTTCGCCGTGGCTCTCTTCCAGGAGTTCCACCTTGTAGCCATGGGCCTCGGCCCAGCGCGTGTACATCCGGACCAGCATCTGGGCCCAGTCCTGGGCCTCGGTCCCGCCCGCACCGGCGTTGATCTCCAGATAGCAGTCGTTGGCGTCGGCCTCGCCGGAGAGCAGGCTCTCCAGCTGCCGCTTCTCGCAGGTCGCCTTGAGCGTTTCCAGCTGCTGCTCGGCTTCGCGGACGCTGGCCTCGTCCTCCTCGGCCTCGCCCAGCTCGATCAGGGTCAGGGCGTCCTCGAGGCGGCTCTCGAGGTCCTGGAAGCTGCCGAGGGCGCGATCCAGCCGCTGGCGCTCGCGCATGACCTTCTGGGCCGCCTCGGGGTCCTCCCAGAGGCCGGGATCCTCGGCCTTCTGGTTCAGCTCCTCCAGCCGGGTTGTGGTCGTCTCGAGGTCAAAGATGCCTCCTCAGCAGGGTCAGCGACTCCTGGATGTCGTTGACCACTGCCTCGATCTCGGCGCGCATGGGAACTCCTGCTCCGTTTCGCCGCCTGGGGCGACGGGCTATCTACTGCTTCGGAGCGGCTTAGTACAGACCGGAATCGCCGGTCAAGGCCGGACCGCCTTCGGAGCCGGAACTGCTGCCGGTCCAGGGGTTATAGCCGCCGTCGATGACGACCTGCTCGCCCGAGGGCTCGCTGCCCGGCTTGAAGGCCTCGAGGACCACCTTCCGGTCGCCCGGCTTGGCCAAGCGCCCGGTATCTCCATTGACCCGTACGAGCCGAATCCCGGTCGGGATCCGGAAGGGAATCGCCGGCTGGCTCTTCAGGGCCGCCGCCATGAAGTCGCGGAAGATCGGGGCCGCGACGCTGGATCCGGTCTCCTTGGGTCCCAGGGTCTTCGGTTCGTCGAAGCCGGCGAAGACACCGACCGCGAGGTCGGGCGAAAAGCCGACGAACCAAGTGTCCAGGCTGTCATTTGTGGTCCCGGTCTTGCCCGCCAGCGGCTTGCCGACCGCCTTGATCCGGACGCCGGTGCCGCGTTCGACCACGCCCTGCAGCATGGACACGATCTGATAGGCGCTGGCCGGGTCGGCGATCCGCTCGCGCTCGTCGGCGAGCTCGGGGACCGGCTGGTCCAGCCAGAGATCGGCCCGGCAGGTCAGGCAGTCGCGCTCGTCGTGGCGGAACACCGAGCGGCCCTGGCCATCCTGCACCCGGTCGATCAGGGACGGCTTGATCCTGTGGCCGCCGTTGACCAGCATGGCGTAGGCGGTGGTCAGGCGCAGCAGGGTGGTCTCCCCGGCGCCCAGCGACATCGAGAGCACCCGCGGCAGGTAGTCGACGACCTCCATGCGTTCCGCGGTCTCGGCGACCATGTCCATGCCGATCGTCTGGGCCAGGCGGATGGTCATCAGGTTGCGGGACTTCTCGATACCGATCCGCATCGGCGTGGGTCCATAGAACTTCTTGGTGTAGTTGCCCGGCTTCCACTTGCCGCGGCCCTCGCCCTGGTCGGCGACGAAGGGCGCGTCCAGGACGATGGTCGAGGGCGTCAGGCCCTGCTCCAGCGCTGCCAGGTAGACCAGGGGCTTGAAGGCCGAGCCCGGCTGGCGCGCGGCCTGGGTCGCTCGGTTGAAGACGCTGGCCTTGAAGGAGAAACCGCCGGACATGGCGAGCACCCGGCCGGTGTGCGGATCGATCGCAACGATGGCGCCGTTGATCGCAGGGACCTGGCGCAGGCCGTAGCTGCCCTCCGGGTAGTCCTGGCCCTTGGGGCCCTTGGCCACCGGCTCGACCATGACCACGTCGCCGACCTCGAGCACCTGGCCCGGCGATTTCGGAGCCGGGCCCACCTTCTGGTCATCCAGGGGCGGTCGCGCCCAGGTGAGCTCTGTCATCGGCAGCAGGCCCTGGCCGCCATCGATCAGCCCGATCTCGGCGCGGTCGCCCTTGACGCCCAGGACAACGGCCAGGGTCCAGGATGCAAGCGCACCCTTGGGCGCCTCGACTTCGGCCAGCTGGCTCACCCAGTCGGCCGCCTCGAGCTTGAGCTTGGCCACCGGACCGCGCCAGCCGTGGCGGCGATCGTAGGCGATCAAGCCCTTGCGCAGGGCCATGTCGGCGGAGGTCTGCAGCCGCGGATCCAGGGTTGTCCGAACCGAGAGGCCGCCCTGATAGAGCTTCTCCTCGCCGTAGAGTCGGACAAGCTCGCGCCGGACCTCCTCGGCAAAGTAATCGGCCTCGGCGACCTCGGTCGGATCGCGCTCGACGACCTGGAGCGGCTCGGCGAGGGCCGCCGTGGCTTCCGCTTCGGTGATCAGGCCCTCCTTCACCATCCGCCCGATCACCCAGTTCCGGCGGATCACTGCCGCGTCGTGGTTGCGCAGAGGGTGATAGTTGTTCGGCCCCTTGGGCAGGGCAGCCAGGTAGGCGGCCTCCGCGATCGTCAGGCTGTCCAGCGACTTGTTGAAGTAGTTGAGGGCCGCCGCAGCGACCCCGTAGGAACGGAAGCCGAGGAAGATCTCGTTCAGGTAGAGCTCGAGGATCCGATGCTTGGAGAAGGCCTGCTCGATGCGAAAGGCCAGGATCGCTTCCTTGATCTTGCGTTCGACCGAAACCTCGTTGGTTAGGAGAAAATTCTTGGCGACCTGCTGGGTGATGGTCGAGGCGCCGACCGGGCGCCGGCCGCGGCCGATGTTGATGATGTTGGTCACGACGGCGCGGAGCACCGAGCGGAAGTCCACGCCGGGATGGCTGTAGAAGTTCTTGTCCTCGGCCGCCAGGAAAGCGTTGATCACGCGCTGCGGGATCGCCTGGATCGGCACGTAGACCCGCTTCTCGAGAGAAAACTCGGCCAGCAATCGGCCGTCACCGGCGTGGACGCGGGTCACGGTCGGCGGATCGTACTTGGCGAGCTGCCGGTAGTCGGGCAGGTCCCGGGCATAGTGATAGTAGCCATACATCAGCCCGACGCCCGCGATCAGGACGATCACGCACAGCACCGAGAAGAGGGCTCCCAGGATCTTCAGCATTTCAGGTTCCCGACCGGGTCAGATATTCGGATCATACACCAAGCCGTTGCGGCCATTGTATTTATTATAGCGAACCAAGGGCTTGCCCGGTCGTCTTATCAGCTAGCCGGAAAATGTGGCGCGGTTATGACCGCTTGAGCGTCGCCTGCCAGGAAAAGTAGCGGTCGACGGCCGCCCGGACTGCCTCGGCGAGGCGCTTGCGCTGCTTCGGCGCGTTGAGCAGCCGGTCGTCGGCCCGGTTCGACAGGAAGCCCAGCTCGATCAGGACCGAGGGCACGTCGTGGGCCTTGAGCACGACGAAGCCCGCGAAGCGATGGGTGTTGGCCAGCACCTTGGTCCGCTTGGCCAGCTCCTCCACCGTCATGGCGGCGAACTGGGCCGAGAGGTTCATGGTCTCGCGCTGGGTCAGGTCGAGCAGGATGCTGGAGACGTCGTCGGTCTGGCCTTCGAGATCGACGCCAGCGATCAGGTCGGCCTTGTTCTCCCGGACCGCCAGCTCGCTGGCAACCGCATCCGAGGCGGTTTCGGACAGGGTGTAGACCGAGGCCCCCCGCACCTTACGTGACCTATGGGAATCCGCGTGCAGGGAGATGAACAGGTCGGCGCCGGCCCGGCGGCCGACCTCGCGGCGCTGGGCCAGTGTGAGAAAGATGTCCTTTTCCCGGGTCAAGATGACCCGATAGCGGCCCTTGGCCTCGAGCTGGCGCTTGACCTCGCGCGCCACCCTGAGGACGACGTCCTTCTCGCGAACACCCGAAATGCCGATCGCGCCGGGGTCGACGCCACCGTGGCCGGGGTCGATGACCACCGTGATCCGGTCGTCGGTCTTGCGCTCGACCCTCGGCTGGCTGGGCTGGAGCGCCGGCAGCGCCTTGGCCGACTGTAGTGCCCGGCCCGGATCGGCCAGGAAGGCCTGGCGGGAGATCGGAACGAGGTCGACCACCAACCGATGGGGCCGCCCGCCGGTCGGGCCGATGGTGAAGACCGACTTGATCCGGACCGGCCCTTCGACGTCCAGGACAACGCGGCTGGTTCCCGGGGCGAAGAGGCCGAAGCGCAAGGCCTTGACCATGCCGCCGCCCTTGCGCCAGGCCTCGTCCGGCAGTTGCCAGTCGAGTTCGGGCAGGTCGAGCACAACGCGGAAGGGATCCGGCAAGGCGAAGACGCGGTAGGCCGGCTCCTCCGTCAGATCCATGACGAAGCGGGTCTTGTCCGGATGTGCGCCGACCCGCACTCCGGTCACTTTCGGCTGGGCGAGGGCGCCACTGGCACCGATCACGATCCCGGCCAGGAAGATCAGAACTGTCCCGAGTGTCCGCACGACCTGCCAGATGTAGCGC
>JASJAL010000055.1 GCA_030067055.1 Kiloniellales bacterium
GGGACCTTCACCACGGTGGTCCTCTTCGCCGGCCTGCTGGGCGAGACGGCGCTGGCCGCCTATCAGGCGGTGCACAATGTCACGACCTTCGTCTTCATGCTGGCGATCGGCCTCGGGACGGCGACCGCGGTCCGCGTCGCCAATGCCGTCGGCCGCGAGGACCGCCCGGGCATGGCGATCGCCGGCTGGGTCGGACTGGGGCTGGTGGTGGCCATGATGCTCGCCACCGGCCTGTTGATCGGTGTCGTCGAGACCCCGGTAGCCCGGATCTTCACCCAGGAGCCCGAGGTCGTCGCCGTCATGGTCCTGGGCCTGTCGGTCGTCGCCTTCCTGGTCGTGGTCGACGGCAGCCAGGCGGTGCTGATCTCGGCCCTAAGGGGCGCCGGCGACGTCATCGTGCCGACGGCGATCTATCTCGTCTCTTTCCCGGTCGTGGCAGTGCCGGCGTCCTACGTCCTTGGCCTGAGGCTCGCGGGCGGCGTGCCGGGCTTGCTTTGGGGGCTGGTCCTGGGACTGATCTGCGCCACGGTCCTGCTCGCCTGGCGTTTTGCG
Source organism: Kiloniellales bacterium (assembly GCA_030067055.1). Next base: position 553 of record JASJAL010000055.1, read on the forward strand.
GTCGTGAGCCGCCGGGTGATCCGGCCGATCTAGGCAGATTTACCAGGCCGGGCGGCGTGCCTCCTGGGAGGTGCGGATCGCCCGCGCCCGGGCCTCCAGCCGCAGCGCGTCGTTGGAGCGCCCGGTCTCGCGCAGCAGGGCGGCGTAGTCCTCGAGGTTCTGTACCAATTCCGGATGGCCATCACCCAGCGCCCGCTCGCGGATGGCGAGCGCCTGCTGAAGCAGGGACTCGGCCTCCTGGAGCCGACCTTCCTGGTGGCTGAGCCGTGACAACCGATCGAGGCTGACGGCAACCCTGGGATCTTTGTCCCCATAGGCCTTGCGCCGCAGCGCAAGGGATTCGCCGAGCAGCTTGCGCGCCCGGTCGAACGCGCCCTGGGCGCGGTAGACCCCGGCCAGGTTGTCCAGGCTCTCGGCCACCTCCGGCAGCGGCGCACCGGGCGGCTCGGCCCGGAAGGCCAGGGCTTCCTCGAAATAGGCCGCGGCCTCGGCCAGGCGGTTCTGGTCGACGTAGAGCGCCGCCAGGCTATCGAGGCTGGGCACCACGCCTAGGCTGTAGCGACCGCTGGCCTTCTCGCGGATCTCCAGCGCCCGCTGCAGCAGCGCCTCTGCCTCGCCGTAGCGGCCGGTGAAGCGGTAGGCTTTGGCCAGCCGATCCATGGCCTGGGCGACGCTGGGATGCTCGGCGTTGAGCGCCTGCTCCATGAGGTCCAGCGACCGCTCGGCATGGCCGACCGCCGATTGGAAGTCGCCACCGTCCATGAAGACGTTGGCCAACTGGCCGTGGCTAGCCGCGACCGCCATGTGCTCGCCGCCGAGAGCGGCCTCGCGGATCTCGAGCGAACGCTTTGCCGCATCGACCGCCTCGCTGGTCCGTCCGCGCAGCCGATGGTGCTCGGCGAACTCGGTCAAGGTCGCGGCGACATCGAGATGCGTGCGACCGAGCCCTTGCTCCCGAACCAGCAAGGCCAGCTTGAAGTAGGGCTCGGCGTCCTTGAGCTTGCCGGCGGAGCGCTTGGCCACCGCCAGGCCATGGAAGATGTCGCCGAGGCGGGGGTCTCCCGGATTGAAGTCCTTGGCGGCCTTGAGCGCGGCCTCGAATGAGGCGGAGGCGCCGGCGAAGTCGCCGTTGAGCTGGGCCGCGACGGCCGAGCCCATGTGGTTCTCCACCTCGGCCGAGCCGGCCAGAGCCGAGCTCGGCAGCAATAGGGCGGCGCCGAGAATTCCGGCTAGCAATCCTGCGCGCGCTTCAGACCTCATCAGGCTGGTCACCGGGAGCTCCTCCTCCGTTACTTGGTCCCGGACTGCCCACCGGGGACTGCCGAGATCTTCGCCGGTTCGCGTCCCGGTGCGGACTTGAGCCGGCCGACATGGCCCTGGATCGAGGCGCCGTCTTCGACTTCCAGGGTCTCCTGGTAGATGTCGCCGTTGAAGCGGGCGGTGCTGGTCAGGACCACCTTGGTCGCCTTGACCTGGCCGGAGAACTCGCCGTTCACCCGAACCGTGTCCGCGGTGACGTTGCAGTTGAGCACCGGGTTGTCGCCGAGGGTCAGGGTCCGGCAGGAGATACTGCCTTCGACGCTGCCCTCGACCTTGATGTCGCCGGAGCTCACGAGGTCGCCCTTGATCTTGAGATCGGGAGAAATGATCGAATGCTGAACTGGCATTTTGCCGCCTTCTTTCATGGTCGTTCCTTACGTCCTCTGGCCGCGCCGCGGCCGGCCGGGACCTGGTTCATCCTTCGGCGGCCCTTGCCCGTCAGTCCTGCAACTGCGGTTCCGCCACTCTGCTGTAGATCTCGAGAAAGCGCGCCGCGCCGAGGGTCCGCACGCCATCGTCGAACTGGCTGGCCTCCTGGCGCAGCCGCACGCGGTAGCGCACGTGTGGCACGTCATCTACGAGGTTCACGATGCCGGCGACCTGCACGGTCTCCAGGGCTCTGGAGCCGCGGGCCCGGACGAAGGCCTGACCCGGCTCGATCTCCTGAACCGCGCGCCGGTGCTTGCGGTGCTCTTCCGCGTCGCGGAGCGCCTTCAATGCCGAGCCGACAAACCTGAACATTCACATCCTCCACCTGCTCTGCGTCCGGTTCTTGGGGACCTCGCCCCTTGAGACTTGTGTCGGCTGCCGGACCGCAGCCGTGAAATTTAGGATGCTATGCCATGGTTAAGCGAGGGTTAAACCTTGGACCTGCGCCCCAAAATGGACACATCTCCAGCGATTCTGCCCGCGCCGAGGTGGGTCGAGGCGAAGGATGGCCGGCTATCAGGATTCTCTGACGGGTGCCGTCTCAGGTGACGCAATCGAGCAGGGGGCCGAGCTGTTCCATCCGGCGCAGGTAGACGCGGGCCCGCTGGCGGACGAAGGGGCCGGGGTTCGAGGCTGACCAGGCGCGGGGGTTGGGCAGCACCGCAGCCAGCAATGCGGCCTCCCAGCGTGACAGCCGGGCTGCGCGCTTGCCGAAATGCCGCTGCGCCGCAGCCTCGATACCGTAGATGCCCCTACCCCACTCGGCGACGTTGAGATAGATCTCGATAATCCGCCGCTTGCCCCAGGCCAGCTCGATCAAAGGGGTCAGATAGGCCTCCAGGCCCTTGCGAAAGAGGCTGCGGCCCGGCCACAGGAAGACGTTCTTGGCCGTCTGCATCGAGATGGTGCTAGCGCCGCGCAGGCGCTCGCCGCGTCGATGCTCCGCCAGGGCCTGCATTAAGGCGTCCCAATCGAAACCACGATGACTGCAGAACAGGTTGTCTTCGGCGGCGATCACCGCCTTCACAGCATGGGGCGAAATCTGGGCCAAGGAAGTCCAGTCGCGCTCCATGCTCTCGCCCTCGGCCAGCCGGATCACCATCAGCGGAGTCATCGGCGGCGGTACGACCCTGTAGGCAGCGACTACGCCAAGAGGAACCGCGACCCCGAGAATCGACAGCCAGAGCAGCGCCCGGGCCAGGCGCCGGCCGATACGGCGTGAGTCTCGAAAGCGAGCCATGGTCGTCCGAACCCGCGTGGACCGGGAAAATCCCGGCGCAGAGTCCGGAAAGGACCGCGCCGGGCAGAAGCAGGATCAGCTTACTGCCGGCTTGGGCACGGGCTGTCAACGCGCCGGAGCTTGTCCGACGCGTTTGACCAAGGTTCGGATTTCAGCGGGCCGGCGGGCCCGATCGGCACCTACTTGGTTTCTTCTTTCAGGTAGGCGATGAGGTTTTCGATATCGGCTGGCTTCTTCAGGCCGGCAAAAGCCATCTTGTTGCCGGGAATGTACTTCTTCGGCTTCTGCATGTACTCGCTGATGGTCGACTCGTCCCAGACGATGCCGCTCTCGGCCATGGCCTTGGAATACTTGAATCCTTCGACGGTCCCGGCCTTGCGTCCGAAGACGCCGTGCAGGCTCGGCCCAACTTTTTTCTTGCCCGCTTCAAGGGCATGGCAGGCCTTGCACTTGTTGAAGACCTTCTTGCCTTTCTTCAGGTCGGCGGCCTCGGCGGAGGCTACGCCCAAAGCGCAGAAGGCGGCGACGGCAATCGCGAGAATCCCGTTACGTGTCATTGCCCGTGTCTCTCCCTTAACGACATGGCTTGCGGCCCCACAGAGCCTGAGGCCCTAGAAAGTAACGACGGCAGCCGCTACGTCAATATTACGCGGTCGGCGGCCGAATCGTTCACTCTGCCCACGGACGGAGTGTTATCCTGTCCGCCCGCCGACGGGATTGACATAAGTCATGGTCCGGGGCGTAACTTTTCCGGACTTTGCAACGCCAAGCTTGACGGGGAGGCTGGAAGGCATGGAAGGAATCGGCAGCTGGATCGTGGGAGGATTCGTGGGTCTATTGGGCCTGGCCGCGCTGGTCCTGGCCGGAAACTCGCATGACTCGGTCGTGCAGTATTCGGCGCTTGGCGTCGTCCTGCTCAGCATCGTCTTCATCATGATGCTGATTAAGATCGCCTATGAGCGCGAGCACGGGGACCGCTAGGGGGCCTCGCCCCTGTCGCGCGGCGACGGTCGATCGAACCTAATCGGGTGAGCCGCCATGGCGGAAGGAAACGAGATCCTGGAGATCACGGCGACCGAACCCAAGCCCAAGGATTTCCTTGAGCCGATCGATTTCATCCTCGCTGAGCACTACCGGCAAAGACTGCTTTGCGAGGGCCTAGCCAAGCTGACCGAGAAAATGGAGTTGGCGCCGGTGGCCGCTCTCGCAACCCGGCTGCAAGCTTTCCTCGCCCATGACCTCCGTCTCCACCTGGAGGACGAGGAGCAAGACCTCTTTCCACTTCTGTGGCAGCGGGCTCAGCCGGAGGACAACATCACGAACGTCCTCGAGTTGCTTTCCGAGGAACACGGCCTGGACGAGGATCTCGTGGACTTCCTGCTGGAGGACCTTGCGACCCTGGCCAGCGGCAACCAGCTCGCAAACCCGATCCGATTCCTGGTGAACGTCCGCGAGTTCGCCGAGACCCAGCGCCGGCACCTCGCCTGGGAGAACGCACTGCTTCTGCCAGTCGCGCGCCGCCGCCTCACCGAGGTCGATCTCGCCGGGCTCAGCCGGAGCATGGCGGAACGCCGCGGCATCGACCTGGGAACGGTCAGCTAGGCACCTGCATTCAGGCGGCAATCCCTCCGAGGCTTGACCGAGATCAGCGGCGGAAGCGCGGAGTCACGGCATCCTGCCGGCAAGCGGCAAGGGAGGTCGGAGGTGGAGCCAAGCGTCGCGGGGCCGAACCCGGAACCCCACAATCCCGCTGACGGGGCAACGGTCGCCTGGCACGCCATGCCGGCCGAAGCCGTGCTGTCCAAGCTCGACGCCCGCGAGGGCGGACTCTCGACGGCCGAAGCCAAACAGCGGCGCGCCCGCTTTGGCCCCAACCGTTTGCCCAGACCGCGCCAGCCGGGCGCCCTGCGGCTCTATCTCCGGCAGTTCAAGAATCCACTGGTCTATCTGCTGCTGCTCGCGACCCTGGTCTCCCTGGGCGTCGGAGAGATGGCGGACGCGCTTTTCATCTTCGTCGTGCTGCAATTCAACGCTGCGATCGGCGCGCTGCAGGAGTGGAAGGCCCAGCGCAGCGCCGCCGCCCTCGACGCCCTGATCCGAGAGGTCGCCGTCGCCCGGCGCGACGGGGTCTGGGTCGAGCTGGACGCCGAGGACCTGGTACCGGGCGACGTGGTGAAGCTCGAGTCCGGCGCCCGGATCGCCGCCGACCTGCGCTTGCTGGACGGTCAGGAGCTGCGTGCCGACGAATCCCTGCTGACCGGGGAGTCGGTACCGGTCGGCAAGGTGCCGGACGAGACCCTGGCGCCGGACCTCCCGGCGGCCGAACGGCGCAACCAGCTCTTCGCCGGCGCGACCCTGCTGTCGGGACGCGCCCTCGGGGTCGTCGTCGGGACCGGACGCGCCACCGAGATCGGCCGCATCGCCCAGGCCCTGGTCGAGGGCACGGGGGAAGCACCGCCGCTCGTCCGCCGGCTGGAGCACTTCGGACGGGTCATCGGGCTCGCCACCTTGGTCATGATCCTGGTCCTGGCGACCGTGCAGATCCTCCAGGGCCTGCCAATGATCACGGTCTTCCTGGTCGCGGTCGCGCTCGCGGTCGCCGCGATCCCAGAGGGCCTGCCGGTCGCCATTACGGTGGCGCTCGCGATCGCCACCAACCGCATGCTGCGGCGCAAGGTCATCGTCCGCGCCCTGCCGGCGGTCGAGGGCCTGGGTGCCTGCACGGTCATCGCCACCGACAAGACCGGAACCCTGACCCAGAACGAGCTGACGGTGAAGCGCCTGCTGATCTTCGATGACCAGTCGGAGCCTCTGAATATCGACATCGCCGGCAGCGGCTATCGAACGCAAGGGGCCATCAGCCATGACGGAGCCCCGGTGGCGGGACCCACGACGGCCGCGCTCGAAGCCCTGGCCGTCAGCGCCGCTCTCTGCAATGAGGCCAGCCTGCGCCTGACCGACGACGGCCCGGTCCACCTGGGCGATACGGTGGACGTGGCCTTCCTTGTTCTGGCCGCGAAGCTGGGCCTCGATCGCGATGCGCTGCGCCGGGAGCAGCGTACCCTGGCGCGAATTCCCTACGAACCGCAGCATCGCTTCGCCGCCGCGTACACCGCGACGAGCGCCACCTACACGGCCGCCGACCCGGGACGGGCCGCTGCGCACCTGAAAGGCGCTGCCGAAGTCATCCTGCCGCGCTGCCGGGACCTGGACCAGGCAAAGGTCATGGCCGCAGCCGACAGCCTGGCCGCCGAGGGATTCCGGGTCCTGGCGGTCGCCCGGGGCGAGGTCTCCGCCGAGGCCGCCTTGGCGCGCGACGCGGCAGCGCTCCAGGGCCTGGAGCTGCTCGGCATCGCCGGCCTGATCGATCCGGTCCGTCCTGAGGTTCCGGCGGCAGTCGCGGCCTGCCGCGACGCCGGAATCTCGGTCCGCATGGTCACGGGTGACCATCCCCAGACCGCCTTGGCCATCGCCCGCGAGTTGGGTCTCGCATCCGAACAAGCCGAAGTTGTGACGGGACGCGATCTCCAAGACCTCGAAACATCACCCGCGCAGTTCGACCGGCGGGTGGCGCAGGCTCGGGTCTTCGCCCGGGTCGAACCCGTCCAGAAACTTGCGATCGTCGATTCGCTGCATCGGGCGGATGAAGTGGTCGCCGTTACCGGCGACGGCGTCAACGACGCGCCGGCGCTGTCCGCCGCGGCAATCGGCGTGGCCATGGGCCGCGGCGGCACCGACGTGGCACGCGGGGCAGCCGACCTGGTTCTGACCGACGACAACTTTGCATCGATCGTCGGCGGCATCGAGGAAGGCCGCATTGCCTATGACAACGTCCGCAAGCTGATCTACCTGCTGATCACCACAGGCCTTGGCGAGATCGTGCTCTTCCTGCTGGCGATTCTGGCAGGTTTGCCGGTGCCGCTCTTCGCGGCCCAGCTTCTGTGGCTCAACCTGGTGACCAACGGCATCCAGGACGTCGCGCTGGCCTTCGAGAAGGGGGAGCCCGAGGTCCTGAAGCGTCGCCCCAGGCCGCCGGACCAGGCCGTCTTCGACCGCCGCATGGTGGCTCAGGTCTTGGTCGCCGGGAGTTACATGGGTGGCGTGGCCTTCGCTTTCTTTCTCTGGTGCCTGGAGCGGGGCATGTCCGAGGCCGAAGCTCGCAACCTGCTTCTCTTGCTGATGGTGATGTTCGAAAACGCCCACGCCATGAACGCCCGCTCGGAGCGGCGTTCGGTGTTCCAGATCGCCCTCTCGGCCAACTGGTTCCTGGTGGCGGCCGTGATCGGCGCCCACGGCCTACACCTCTTGGCCGGCTTCGCGCCGGGCCTGGCAGGGGTGCTCGAGATTCAGCCGATCGCCCTGAGCGAGTGGGCTCTGGTCGGCGTTATCGCCCTCTCGCTGGTCCTGGTGATGGAACTCTACAAGCGCCTCATTCCGCGGTCCGAGACCGAGGACTGAACGTCAATGCGACATCAGGGCGGGCACGGTCATGTGCTCCAGCATGTGCTGGGTTACCCCGCCGAGGACGAGTTCGCGCAGCCTGGCATGTCCATAGGCGCCCATGACGATCATATCGGCGGAACGGTCGGCCAGGTAGGACAGCAGGGTGTCGCCGATGCCGATCTCATGGGACTCCAAGCGCTCCACCTTGACCTGGCAGCCGTGGCGGGCGAGGTGCAGGGCGATGTCCGCGCCCGGCTCCGGGCCGTGGCCGTCGGCCGTGGCGCGCGGGTTCACAGCGACCACGGTGACTTCCTTTGCCTGCTCGAGGATCGGCAGGCTGTCGTTGACCGCCCGCGCCGACTCGCGCCCGGCGTCCCAGGCGATCACCACCCGCTCCCCCAAGGTCCCGTTGACACCGATGTAGGGGACCACCAGGACCGGCCGGCCCGAGGAAAGGACGACCTCCTCGGCCAGATGGCGGCCGCTCAAGGGGGTCTCATCGGACTCGGGCTGGCCTACGATCAGCAGGTCTGCGTACCGGGCATGAAGCCCGACCGTGCGCGGCACGTCGGGCTGCAGGCAGCTGTCGATCCGCGTGTCGCTTTCGACACCGGCGCGTTGCGCCTTCGCCTTGAAGCCTGCGAGAATTGCCTCGGCCTCCTCCTGCACGGTCTTGCGACGCTGCGCGAGGACTTCCGCGGGGACCTGAGCGTAGACAAAGCTCGGAATCACCGGCTCGACCACCAGACTGAGCCCGGTCAGATGGGCTCCCTGCCTACGCGCGAAGTCGAGCGCAGCGTCGGCGCGCGCGGCCGAGGCCGCAGTCTCGTCGAGATGGACCAGGAGGTTCTTGTAAGGCATATCGATCCCTCACCTGTTTCGGATCTCTTGCAACCGGATCACCCGACCACCGACCGAGCTGCGGCCCCATCGGCACGATGGGCGAACTGCAGGGCCAAGAGAAAACCCAGGGCCAGGGTCGAACCGAACCACAACCTGCCCGACCTCGGCTTCGGCAGGAAGTCCGATCTGCTATCCACGCTAAGGCCGCGAGACCCCAGGCAAAATGATCTGGGTCAATCGCCTCCGCGGAGGAAAGCGGCAGACCGCCCGAAAGAAAATGCCCTCCGCATTCGGGCGCTAACCTGATGCGGAGGGCGAAGTTACCGGGTGTGAACCGATTGGGAGGTCGTCTCGTCAGTTCGAATCCAGGCTCTTGATGTAGGCGACAAGGGATTCGATCTCGAAACGGCTGAGATCGAAATCCGGCATCGGCGGATGCGGCGCCCAGAGCCAGCTACGAAGGCGCTCCTCGGTGTAGGCCGGATCCTCGGCCATCTTCGGGAAGGGCGGAGCCGCATCGGTGGTCGTCGGCGCGACACCGGGCGCCACCATGTGGCAAGAGCTGCACCATTCCTTGGCTAGAACTCGCCCTTCTTCCAGGTCCGACGCCGCGCCGGCCGCGCTCAGTGGCAGGAGGACCAGCAGGGCAACGATTGCCGCGGCGAGACTCAGTTCAGCAGGATTGCTTTTCACGCAGCGTGCACTCCTTGAATTCAAAGGCATCAGCACTCCTCATCCGTATCGCGTCGAAGGTGCGTTGATCGACGCAGTGAACCTTGGCAATGACCATCAGGTCCCCCTCGACCTCACGCTCGACGACCTGACTCAGGTAGGCGACTTCGCAGCCATGCTCGAACTCGATATCGGCGCTCAAGACACGCTGCCATCCATTCTCCTCTGCCTGGCTCGTCGGCGTGGCAAAAATCGCCAGCACCGCTATCGCCAGAACCTGCGCCAGGGCGGTAAAGAAGATCGTCTGCCTCACGGCCCTTAACCCCTCTTGAGGACGGGCAAATTCAGATTTGCAGTCTCACCCGACGGCGCACAACCTGCATTGATTCAAGTCAAGCGGCCGCGGTCAAGCCTCCGGGAGGCGGAATTTCGCCACCAGGGGCGCGTGGAAGGATTCCGGACTCCGGCTGCCTGTGGCGTAGGCAACCAGTTCGTCGCCCAGGGCCTCGTTGTGGACCTCGATGGCCCGGTGGAATGCCAGCAGAGCCCGGCTGACCAGCATGTGGTCCAGCATCAGGCGCCGGCCCTGGTGCAGCACCGAGAAACGCTGGGATTCCGGTAGCGCCCGCTCCAAGGGCACCAGGCTGCGGCTTGCCAGCGCACCGTTGCCGGTATCCTCAAGGTCGCCCCGGACTATGCGCAGTGGGGTTTCCTGGGCCTCTGCGTTGAAGTCGCCGCAGACCGCGATCAGCGCCTCGGGCTCGGCATCGAAGAGCTGATCGACGAGCCGTCTGGCCTCCAGGGCCTGGCCGCAGCGCTTCAGACTGGCCAGGAAAAAGCCCTCGGCCCAGGCCGGCACCGACTTCCACGCGAAGGCGCCAAGCTTCTGCCCTTCGATGTGCGCGGCCAGCGGCGCGCGCAGGTGCAGGTTCACGACGTGCAGGCAGCGCCCGCCCGACAGCTCGATCGAGACCTGCAGGATCGGCCGGTCCCAGAGGACCGGCGCGGCGTCGGACACGGCCGGCTCGGCCGTCACTGGGCGGTAGCTGGCCGGCGGCACCAGGTCGTGATGCAGCTGCCGGCTGGCTACGATCGGCCAGCGCGAGAGGACCACCAGGTTGTGCTTGTCCGCCGGCGCGCCGCTGTCGCGGCGCTGGCTCCCGGCCCGGTGAAAGCCGGCATAGGCCGTACCCTCAAGCAGCCGGTCCAGCGCCCGAAGCTGCCGTGGGCTGCCCTTGCCTTCGCGCTGGGCGTTGACCTCCTGCAGGCAGAGCACATCGGCATCCAGCCGTTGGAGTTGCGGCCGCAGGACCGCAATTCGCTCGGCAAAAGTCGGAGCCCCCTCCGGCTCGTCGTCGAGGTTCTCCAGGTTGAAGCTTGCCAGCCGCATCGCGCACCGCCGCCTTCAGCCCTAAGAATCCGCGGCGGCACGGGCCACCGGCGCCCGCTGCGGCAGGAGCTCGGCCTCCCGCGTCTGGTCAATCAACTGGTTCACCGCGTCACGCGGCGTACCGACCGCCTGCAGCACCTGGCCGGCAAGCTGCAGGCTGGACTCGACGGTCTCCGGAACGACCAGGGTCGCGCCTCGCGCAAGCAGGTCCGCCGCGTGGGCACGGTCGCGGGCGCGCACGAAAGTCGGCAGTTCCGGCCAGGCGTTGTGGGCGATCTCAAGCAGCTTTCCGGCCGCCCGGAAGTCGTCGAGAGTGATCACGATGGAGGCCGCGCGTTCGGCGCCGACCCGCTCGAGGACGTCGTGACGGCAGGCATTGCCGAAGTGGACCGGCTGGCCCAAGTCGCGGCTCATGTGGACCCTGGTCGGATCCAGGTCCAGCGCCACGTAAGGCACTTTCTGGGCATCGAGGAAGCGCGCCACGGTCTGGCCGACCCGGCCGTAGCCGGCGATGATGACATGTCCCTCCAGGTCCTCGGTCTCCATGGCGAAATGACCGGACGACCGCATCGACTCCCGGGCGGCCAGGACCTCTGATAGGCGGCGCGCCAGGGCGGCGACCGGCGGTGTCGCCACCATCGTCAGGCCGGCGACGATGACCATGAACTGCGCCACGGCCGGCGGGATCAGGCCGGCCAGCATCGCCGCCCCAACGATCACGAAGGCGAACTCGCCGCCCTGCGACAGCAGAAGGCCACAACGCAATGCGATGGCCGGCGGCAGGCGAAAGGCCAGCCCCAGGCCGCCGGCGATCGCAGCCTTGATCAGCATCAGTCCGACAACGGAGGCGACGACCCAGAAGGCGCGGTCGGCGACCGCGGCGAAGTCGATCGCCATGCCGACCGAGATGAAGAAGAGACCAAGCAGCAGGCCTTTGAAGGGCTGGATATCGCTTTCGATCTGATGGCGGAACTCGGTCTCGGCGAGGAGCAGCCCTGCCAGAAAGGCGCCGCTGGCCATGGAGAGGCCAACTTGATCGGTCGCCCAGGCGGTCCCGATGATCACGAGCAAGGTCATGGCCATGAAGAGCTCGGGGCTGTGCCGCCCGGCGACCAGGTGAAACAGGGGCCGCAGGAGAAGGCGTCCCAGGAGGGCGATCACAAGCAGCGCAATGGCGGCGCGGCCGAGCGCGATCAGCAGGCCGAGCGCCAGCGAGTCCACGCCGCTCTGCGCCTGACTCTGGCCGAAAATGGCCACCATGAAGAGGATCGGCACCACGGCCAGGTCCTGAAACAGCAGGACCGCGAAGGTCGGCCGCCCGACCGGCGAGGCAAGCTCGCCGCGCTCGATCAGCAGCTGGGTCACGAAGGCCGTCGAGGACAGGGCCAGGGCGGCTCCGACCAGGATCGCCGCCGCCGGCTGGTTGCCCCAGGCCCAAGCCACCAAAGCGATCGCCACGGCGGAGATCAGGACCTGGAGGGCCCCGAAGCCGAAGACGTAGCGGCGCAGCGACCAGAGTCGCTCGACGGATAGCTCGAGCCCAATGGTGAACAGCAGGAAGACTACGCCCAGCTCGGCCAGGCGACGTACGCCCTCGGCGTCTTCGACGAAGCCCAGGCCGAAAGGCCCGACGATGGCGCCGATCGCCAGGTACACCAGGATCGGACTGGTTCCCAGACGGCGGAAAAGCGGCACCAGGGACACGCTGGCCAGGAGAAAGACCAGGACCTCGCGCAGGTAGGGGATCTCGTGACCCTCGGTCATGCGGTCCCTGCAAACAGGTTTCGCGCAGTGTTCGGGCTTGCGGTCCCGCGCGTGAGATACCGGACTCGAATAGCCCTAGCCTTTCTTGGGCCGAGCTTGGCCCTACCCAGGGAGCGGCACCACCGAGGCGATCCGGAAGGTCCTGAGCTCTCCGTCATGTTCGCGGATCGAGACGTATTCGCCCGGCGCGAAGATATGGCTTTCGAAGCGGTAGCCGGACTCGTCGTCGTCGGGATCGCCGTCAATGTCGTAGTGGAAGGCCCAGGTCCGGCCACGGGTGTGGATCAAATGGCCGTGCTCGTCGTCCTCGCCGACCCAGAAGCGACGGACCCTGCAGCGGTCACGATGCTTGCGCCATCCCTCGACGTCGATGTGGCCATCTTCGCCCAGGGGTGCGACGAACTCGTAGCCACGATCCGAGCTACCGTCCGGATAGTCGTGGTCGCGCGCCAAGGTCAGGCGAATCAGCTTCAGGATCATCTCGGAACTCCTCAGGGTCCTATAAGACGGACATCGCTCCGCGCCCGTACCCGGACCGCAGAGGGTCTAGATTGCCGCCTATCCGGCCGCCGTTTCCACACTATTATGTTGCGGATGGGTCTGCACGAAGTGCCGGAGCACCAGGCGTAGCTTCAAAGCATGATCCCAGTCGTCGCGGCCGCGCGCCGCTTCGATGTCTTCGATGATCATGCGCTTGAGCATGGGCACGCCGTCCGGCGAATGGACCAGGTAGTTCCCGAGCTCGGCCGCCACCATCGCCGGCAGATGCTCGTGCTCCATGATGGCCTCGATCTCCTCCTCGGTCAGATCCGATAGGGCTACGCAATCTTCGTAAGTCAACATCCCGTCCTCTCTCTCCCGCCGCTGATTGGCGGGAACTTCGGCCGTCTCAATGCGCCATCAAGATCGGCAGCGACGCTTGCTCCAGCACGCTGCGCGTCGCGCCACCAAGCACCAGCTCCCGCAGGCGGCTGTGGCCGTAGCCGCCCATGACCAGCAGATCGGCGCCCAGCTGGCCCGCCGAGGCGAGCAGGCGTTCGCCGACCTCGACGTCGCCGAGCTTCAACAGGTGGGTCTCGGCGGAAAAGCCGTGGCGCCCCAGGTAGGTCGCAAGCTCGACCGGGTTGGCCTCCCAGCCATCCTGTAGCACCGTGATCACTGAGATTCGCTCGGCAACCGCGAAGAAGGGCCGTGCCGACCAGACCGCACGAGCTGCCTCCCGGGTACCATTCCATGCCAGGGCGACGTGGCGCGGCGGCTTTGACGCGGCGCTCGGCGGCGCCACCAGGAGCGGCCGTCCGGTGTCGAAGAGGGCGGCCTCCAGGGTCGCTATTCCGCCTGCGGCGCCTTCGTCTTCGGGCCGGGCCACCACCGTCAGGTCGAACAACCTGCCCCGAACGGCGGTTTCGGTCGCCTCGCGCCCGGTAATGTCGGTCCAGGCGACGGCGAAGCGGCCGGCCTCGGGATCCTGTTCCGCGCTGATCACCGGCAGGCCTTCGGATGCCGTCAGGTCGGCGAAGATCCGCTCCGCCTCCTTGGCCCGCTGCTCTGCGCCCTGGCGGGTGCTTTCCATGATCTGGCCGATGGCGGCACCGGACATGCCTTCAGCGACCACCGGAATGACCGTCTCGGGGTCGACCCTTACATGCAGGACCTCGACATAGGCATCGAAAGCGCGCCCAACCTGCGTCGCCGTAACCAGGGCGCCCTCGCTGCCAGGCCCACCATCGATCAGTGCCAAGATTGCCGCGATGGTCATCTGCGTTCCCTCATTCGAAGGTGATTTCTCAGGTCCCAGGCTTTCACTCTCCACCAGTTTGAGCATTGACCTGAGTCAACTCAAGACCGGTGCCGAAGCCCAGTTTCCGGCGCCTTTCACCGGCGACTGTTGACGCAGATCATGGTCGCCGCCCGGAGAGAATTCCAGACTGCGCTGCACCGAGTTCGCCACACCCAAGGAAGGAGACACGGCAATGGCGAAACACAGCGACAAGGTCGAGGTGAAGAAGTCCCAGGAACTCGAAAAGAAGGCGTCCACGCCCGCAATGCGAGGCTCAAGCGACCCTTTCCTCGGCCTTCGCCAGGACATCGACCGCGTGTTTGACAGCTACTTCCGGGCCTGGCCCGGCCTGCGGGATTTTGGGTTTGGCTTGCCCTCCGGATTGGGAGCGATGGACGTCAGCCCCGACGCCGACGTCGTCGAAACGGAAAAAGCTTACAAGATCGCCTTGGAGCTACCCGGACTGGACGACGAGGACGTCGAGGTCTCGCTCTTCGATGACCTGCTGACCGTCTCCGGCGAGAAAAAGACCGAGCGTGAGGAGACGAAAAAGGACTACTATGTCAGCGAGCGGCGCTTCGGATCCTTCAAGCGATCCTTCCGGCTGCCGGCCGAGGTCGAGGCCGGCAAGATCACGGCGGAAATGGAGAAAGGCGTCCTATCGATCACTCTGCCCAAATCGGCTTCCGCAAAGCGCAAGCAACAGAAGATCGAGATCGCCGCGAAGAAGAAGTAGCAGCCAGCAACCTTGGCGGAGCCTCCGTGGCTCCGCTTGCACCATTGCTTAACCCGAGACTACGAGGCAACCACGATGACGGCCGCAAAGAAAATGACCCAAACCAGGAGGAAGAGCGAGAAAGTGACGCCCGAGGCGAGCGGCACAACCACGGGCACAGCCGAGACGACAACGACCGCATTCGACTTCGAGGATTTTGCCAAATCGAACCAGGA
>JASJAL010000216.1 GCA_030067055.1 Kiloniellales bacterium
ATAGTGCAGCGGGCCAAGGGTGGTCATCGGCTCGGTCAGCAGCGGTGTGAAGTGCTCTTCCTCCAGGCCCAGGGCCAGCGCGAAGCCGCGCATTATTTGGCGTCCGAGGCCCTCCAGGGCGTCGAAGTAGGCCTGCATCGTATCCTGCCAGCCCGGAAGGCCGCCGGGCCATTGGTTGGGTCCGTGCAGCGGCAGGCCCTGTCTGACCCGCGGATGCGCCGGGCCCAGATCGCGACCGATCTTGATCCCTTCCTTCAGGTCTCCGGCTTCGGTCTGCTTTTTTGGATCGAGGTTCTCCCCACCAACCGCGAAATAGCCGCGATGACAGGCAGAGTTCTCGATCGCGATCTCCTGCTTGCGCACCACCGGCTGGTCGAAGAAGCGCTTCGCCTCGGCGAAGCTTGCCTCCACCATGGCCTCGGGAATTCCGTGGTTTTTCAGATAGAAGAAGCCGATGTCGCGGCAAGCCCGACCGATCTCTTCGGCCACCCGCCGGCGCGCCTGGAAATCGCCGGCGAGGAAGGGGCCGAAGTCGACGACCGGAACCTCCTCCAGGGCCAGTCTCTCGCCGCGCAGGCTCCGAGCCAGCTCGATCTTCTCCTGAGGCGTCATGAGCTGCGCACCCGTCTGGTCAGCATAAACACGGTGTAGCCAAGCAGCAGAATTATCGCCGCTCCGGTGGTCGTCAAGGCGCCCAATGTCGGCACCAGCGGCGTGTAGCCTGAGACCATCTTCGCGTAGAGCCACTCCGGCACGGTCTGATCGGCGCCGGTGGTGAAGAGCGACAGCGGGAAATTCCCCCACGAGAGCAGGAAGGCGAAGAGCGCGCCGGAGATCACGCCCGGGGCCAGGACCGGCAAGGTAACCTCCTTCAAGGTCTGCCAGCGGCTCGCCCCCAGGTCGAAGGCGGCTTCCTCCAGGGCCGGGTCGAAGCCGTAGGCCTGGATCGAGATCACCAGGGTGACGATCGGCGTGATCCAGACCAGGTGGGCGATCACCGCCGTGCGCCAGTCCGGGATGATCCCGACAGAGGAGAACCAGATCAGCAGGGCCAGTCCGAGGACCGCCTGGGGGAAGAAGATCGGCAGTAGGATGATCCGCTGGTAGAGCCGACGACCGCGCCAGTCGAAGCGCGCGAAAGCCAGAGCCCCGAAGAAGGCCAGCAGGACCGAGATCAAGGCCACAAGCAGAGCGATGGTCAGCGAGGTGGAGACCAGTTCGCGCACGCTGAGTGAACTGAAGGCCTTCTCGTACCAGGTTGTATCGTAACGCAATATGGGGAAGCGGAAGTAGCGGGCCTTGGAGAATGAAGCCAGGCCGACGCAGACGATCGGCAGGTAGAGGAAGACCAGGATCGCGGCGGTCCAGACCGTGATCAGGCCATGGGTCAGGCGCTTGCCCTGGCGCTGAGTCATGTCCGGCGCCCCAGGATGCGATCGAGGTCGAGCCAGCGCAGCAGGGTGATCACCAGGGTCCCCGAGAAGACGATCAGAATCACCGAGAGCGCCGAGCCCAGCGGCCAGTTCTGGCCGAAAGTGAAGGCGGTCTCGATCTCGTCGGCGATCATGATCACCGCCTGGCCGCCCAGGATCTTGGACTCGGCCAGGGAGCCAAGGGACAGGATGAAGGTCAAGAGGCAGCCGATGAGGACGCCTGGCATGGCCAGGGGCAGCTCGATCTCGCGGAAAACCTGCCAGCGCGAGGCGCCCAGGTCCTCGGCCGCTTCGGTGGCGTCCTGGGGAACCATCGAGATACCAAGGACCATGGGAAAGAGCATGAAGGGCAGATAGACGTAGACCAGGCCCAGAATGATGGCGCCGACGTTGTAGATAAGGCCATCCGACTGGATCCCCAGCCAGGTCTCCAGGCCGCCGAGCAGAACCCCGCCTTTGATCAGGAAAAGCACCCAGCCAAAAAGACGAATATTTTCAGATACAAATAGAGGAATTACGAGAAACAAAGTGAGCCAATTGGCCCAAGCTCCGAAGATCTTTGCCATCCCGAAGGCGATAGGCCAGCAGACCAGGAGCAGGAGGGCCACGGTCGCGAGCGCCAGGCCCAGCGACTTGACGAAGGAGAGGTAGTAGCTCTCCGCCAGCACGTCGCCGTAGTTCTCCAGGGTCAGCCCCTGGCCGAAGTCGAAGGTCCGCGGCGGCAGGAAGCTGTAGCCGAGCACGGTCAATAGGGGCGCAGCGAAGCAGAGCGCCAGGAAGACCAGCATCGGCAGGGCGCAGAGCACGCCGGGGCTACGCAGCCAGGCCGGCCAGGCACGGCGGCGCGGCGGCGCAGAGACCGCCAGATCCTGTCCGACGGCGGTCATTCCGGTGCCAGCACGCTGTCGCGCGCGTCCCAGCCGATGGTCACCTCGTCGTCCAGGGCGCCGCGGTAGCGCTGCTCGCGCAGCTTCTCGACGATGAAGACCTGGCCGCCGACCCGGACCTGGTACTGGATCCGCGAACCCAGGGCGTATTCGTTATACAGCACCCCTTGCACGCGGTTGTCGGCGGTCTCGCCATCGCCGAGGAAACGCAGGTATTCCGGACGAATCACCAGGAAGCCGCTCTCGAATCCCTCCGTCTCGGGGGCCTGGACGGCGGTCTCCAGCCCGGCACAGTACAGCCCCTGCCCGTTCGCCTCGACCTCCAGGATGTTGACCTCGCCCATGAACTCCGAGACGAAGCGGCTGGCCGGCCGGCTGTAGATCTCGTCGGGCGCGCCGACCTGAACCAGGCTTCCGGCCCGCATGATGCCGATCCGGTCGGACATCACCATGGCCTCCTCCAGGGAGTGGGTGATGTAGACGAAGGTCTTGCCGGTGTCCTTGTGGATGTCCTTCAGCTCCTTCTCCAACATCTTGCGGAGCCGGAAGTCGATCGCCGACAGCGGCTCGTCGAAGAACAGGATCTCGGGGTCGAAGGCCAGGGCCCGGGCCAGGGCGACCCGCTGGCGCTCGCCGCCGGAGCATTGCTTGACCGACTTGCCGTAGAAGTCGCGCGGCAGGCGCAGCTGGTCCATCAGCTGATGGCAGCGGGCCCGGCGCGCCTCCGGGTCGACCCCGCGCATCTTCAAGGGAAACTCGATGTTCTGGCCCACCGTCTTGTGCGGAAACAGGGCCAGAGACTGGAAGACCATGCAGGTCGGCCGCTGGTTGGCGGAGAGCTCGTTGATCCGGGCGCCGCGGAGCAGGATGTCGCCCGCGCTCGGCGCCTCGAGCCCGGCCAGCATGCGGATCAGGGTGGTCTTGCCCGAGCCCGAAGGCCCGACGATGGTGAAAAACTCGCCCTCGACGATGTCGAGGTCGATGTCCCGCACCGCCTCGAAGCTGCCGAAGCGCTTATTCACGCCGACGAGCCGCAAGATTGGCTCAGGCATCGCTAGGGATTCTCCCAACTGCCGCGAAAGCGAAGGAAGGCCGCCACCGGCGGCCTCCCCTGCCGTCCCCCGATCAAACCAGTCTAGGCTTCACGCTTGGCCGCGTTGTAGATCTTGTCCATGACCTCGTAGTCGGGATTGATCTGGTAGTCGACCGAGTTCGCCATCTCCTCTTCCAGGCTGTCCCACTGGATGGCGTCCAGCTCGTCCTTGCTGAAGCGCTCGAAGACCTTGGGATTGCCCATCTGGGTCACCGGATTGTATGTGCCTTCCGCGAAAGCCACGGCATGGCTGGCCTCGGGCTCTTGGACGTAGGCCAGGAAATCCTCCGCCAGCGGCGAGACCTGCGGGTTGTTGACCACCGAGGTGACCTCGACCCAGACGATTCCGCCCTTGCCGTCCATCGGGCCGCGCTTCGGCGTGATTCCGCGGATGTTGGTGGCGCCATCCAGGCGCGCCGGCGAGGCTGTGTAGGTGCCGCCGGTCAGGTAGAAGTCGATCTCGCCGTTGATTAGAGCCAGATTCATGGCCACAAGGTCGTCGGTCAGCAGCTTGGCACCCTTGAACCAGGCCCGAGCGGTCTTCTCGAAGGCGTCGATTTCGCCCTGATCGTGCTTCTTGAAGGGGTCGACCCCGGCCCCGACGCACATGTGATAGATGTTCCAGTTGTCGTAGGTGAGGATTCCGTACTTCTTGGCGTTGGAGGCCTCGCTGAAGAGGTCGAAGCCCTCGTCCTCGGCGGTCGCCCGGCTCACCTTGTCGGTATTCACCACGAAGTTGAAGGGGCCGAAGCGCTGGACGATGCCGATCAGTTCCCCGCTGTCGGCATAGGACCACTTATAGCCCTTGTCGAAGGGCGCCATCATGTCGCCGAAGAAAGGCTCGAAGCGCTCCTTCGTCAGCGGCTTGATCAGCTTTTCCGGCCACATCTGCTCGCGCGCCCAGGGCTGGTTGACGTTGATCACGTCCCAGACGTTGACCTCGCCGGCGCGCAGCTTGTTGATCATGTCCGGGTCCGAGGTGCCGCTCTCGGCCGAGACCTTGGCACTGGTCTGGCGCCGGAAGGGGTCCAGCACCTCGTCGGAGTTGTAGCCCTCCCAGCAGAGGATGTTCAGTTCCTTCTCGCGCGCCGCCCTGGCGCTGCGCGCAAGTGGGCCGGCGAGGGCCAGAGCGCCGCCGGCTACGGACAGGCCGAGAAAATCCCGTCGGTCGAATTTCATGGTGTCGGTCTCCCTGCTTAGCTGAGGTCGCTCGCGGACCTTTGACAGCTATCCTGCGCCCGCCAGGACGAAGCGCAAGTCTGCCTTTTGCTTGTGATGAAAGTACCACGGTTTACTTGGCAATTCCAACACGGATTGTTGTGCCCACCACATTTATCTGCGATAAAGAGCCCAAGAAGAACACAAAGCCAGAAACCGTGGACAGGGGCCGGTGGCTCCAGGCTGACGCCACGGATACAGGGAAGCCGAGCGATGGAGTTCATCTTCATGCTGACCCGGGCCGACCAGACGGTGGAGGACTGTCTGGAGGTCTTCGAGCAGGTTTGCGATACGGGGCTCCGCCACGTCGGCTTCAAGGACATCGGCGCCGACCGGCCGACGCTGAAGGAACTCAACCGCCGGATTAAGGACAGCGGCGCGACCAGCTATCTGGAGGTGGTCAGCGAGAGCGAAGCGGCCTGCCTGAATTCGGCCCGGGCGGCAATCGACATCGGGGTGGACCGGGTCATGGGCGGGACCCAGGCAGAAGCCATTCTCGAGATCCTGAACGGCAGCGGTATCGAATACTTCCCCTTCCCCGGCAAGCCGCTCGGCCACCCGACCGAACTCGGCGGCTCGGCCCAGGACATCGCCGCGCACTGCCGCCACTTCGAGGAGATCGGCTGCTCCGGGGTCGACCTGCTCGCCTATCGGGCGACCGATGCGGACCCGCTCGACCTGGTCCGGGCGGCGCGCGGAGCGACCCAGGGCTGGCTGGTGGTCGCCGGCAGCGTCAATTCGCCGGCCAGGATCCACGAGCTGAGCAAGGCCGGCGCCGATGCCTTCACCATCGGGTCTGCCGCCTTCGACGGGTCCTTCTCGCCGCGCAAGGGGGCCCTCAATTCCCAGATCCACGACATCATGGCCGCCTGCGCATGAGCGGCCCCGAGCAGCGCCGCGGCGGGCGACCGGCCAAGGCCCAGCGGCACGAGCGGATCATCGCCGAGCTGCGCTCCAACCCGACGGTGCGCATCTCGCACCTGGCCCAGGCCTTCGGCGTCTCCACCGAGACCGTGCGGCGGGACATCGACGACCTCTCGAGCCGCGGCCTGGTGGCGCGGACCTATGGCGGCGCGGCCGCGCCCATGGGCCGCGAGCCGGCGGTCCACGAGCGCAGCACCGCCATGGTGGCCGAGCGCGAGCGGATTGCCAGGGTTGCCGCGGCCATGATCGCGCCCGGCGACGTGGTGATGATCGATTCCGGCGCCACGACCCTCCATCTGGCCCGCCAGCTCGCCCTGGCGCAGCCCGAGATCACGGTGATCACCAACGGCCTGGAGATCGCCCACAGCCTCGGAAGCCGGGACCGCATCCGGGTCATCCTCTGCCCGGGCAGCTACGCGGCACGGGAGGACGGAGTCTACGGTCAAGACGCCTGCGATTTCCTGCGCCGCTTCCACGCCAACGTGGCGCTGACCAGCGCCGGCGGCCTGACCAGCGGCGGGATCACCGACGTCGACTCCAACGCGGCCTGGATCAAGCGGACGATGTTCGAGCGGGCCGCGCGGCGGGTCTTTTTGGTGGACCACGCGAAATTCCAGGTGCCCCTGCTGGAGGTCGTGGCCCCCTTGGACAGCCTGACCGACGTGGTCACGGACCAGCCTCCGCCCGATGCCCTGGGCGAGGCCCTGGCCACCGCCGGAGTCACGCTCACCCTGGCAGGCGAGCGTCCCAACGCGCAGATGTAAGCTCAGGATTGGCCACCGGACCCTCAGGCCAACGATTGAGTTGTGCCCAGGGCCTTTTCTGGGCGCACTCGAACCCGGCCAAGCGAAAGGGCGCCTCCGTCCTGGAAGCGCCCTTCGCCAGTCCGGTACCGGACAATACCCTGACCAAACACCCCAAAAAGATTCTGTCCGGCGACGAACTTCACTCTACAAACAATGGTACATAAGGTTTATTCCGAACGCGAGCATAAAATATGCCTGCAATATATCGGCAGAAAAACATATAGATACGAGCTAATCGCATCGAAGTCTGCCCGATCCTAGGAAAGACGTCGGCTTCACCCAAGGTTGCAAGCGAAGTTATCCACAGCCTTGTCGCGGTCGCCGAAAGGGCCCAGCGGTACATCAAGAAGTCGCATGACATGGGTCTGATCGGCGGGGAGACGGCCGTGCCTTCGCTGAAAAGGCGCTAAGCCCGACAGCACTGGCCCTTCGAACTCAATACGGGATCCGCCGGATGTCGTTACCGCACGCGCGGCTTGCGCCGCCCCGGCTCTCCGCCTAGGTCTTTCTCGAAACGACGGGCCTATGAGAACGGAGACTGCAGCCGATGAGCACGAGAGAGTGGAAGGTCTATCTTTCCGGCGAGATCCACAGCGACTGGCGGACCCGGATCGCCGAGGGCATCCGCGCGGCCGGCCTCCCCGTTCGTCTCGATACGCCGGTCTGCGTCCACGAGGACAGCGACGACTGCGGCGCCGCAATCCTGGGTGCCGAGGACCATGCCTTTTGGCACGATCGCAAGGGCGCGACCATGAACGCCATCCGGACCCGGACCCTGATCGGCGAGGCCGACGTCGTGGTGGTCCGCTTCGGCGAGAAATACCGGCAGTGGAACGCCGCCTTCGACGCCGGGACGGCCGCGGCCCTGGGCAAGGCCCTGATCACGCTCCACGATTCCGCCCTCAACCACGCCCTCAAGGAAGTCGACGCCGCCGCCCTCGCCGTCTGCGCCACTCCCGAGCAGGTGGTCCAGACCCTGGCCTACGTCATCCGCGGCGAGCTCCCCGGCCGCAAGGGCAGCCTGGCTGCGGAGTGAGGGCCGGTAGGCCGGCGCTCAATAGACCTCAAGGTACTCATTGCGTTCCCAGTCCGTGACGTGGCCGCGGAAACGGGCCAGTTCGGCGCGCTTCACGGCCATGAAGAGCTGGACGAAGTCCTCCCCCAGCAGCTTGCGAAGCGGCTTGTCCGCCTCCAGGGCATCCAGCGCCTCCTCCAGGCTGCCGGCCAGCTTTTCGTGCTTGGGATCGTCTTCGGAGGGGCCCTTCGACTGGGCCGGCAGCTTGCCCTTGCCCTTCAGGCCCAGCAGGCCGGCGGCGATCACCGCGGCGACCGAGAGGTAGGGGTTGGAAAGGCCCGAGGCGGCGCGCATCTCGATGTGGCAGTTGGCCTCGCCCGGGTCCTTGATCCTGACCATGGCGGTGCGGTCCT
The DNA here is from genome assembly GCA_030067055.1 of Kiloniellales bacterium. The sequence goes on from JASJAL010000216.1 coordinate 7,790, forward strand.
CGACGCCCCAGGAGATGTTCGAGGGCGCAAAGGTGTGCGGCTTCAGACGGTGGTAGCAGTTCGGGGTTGGCCCGATCAGGGCCTGGATCGCCTTGGCGTGGTCGAGGATGCCCCGGGTGAAGGCCCGGACCTCGTCGTTCAAGCCGTCGGGCGCGCCCTTCTTGTAGAAGACCGGTTTCTTGGTCTTGCGGTTGATGAGGCTGACGTGGACGTGGCAGCCGCAGCCGGCCATGTCGCTCGCCGGCTTGGACATGAAGGTCGCCAGCAGGCCGTCGCGGTGGGCCAGTTCCTTGATCGCGTTCTTGAAGGTGAAGGCCTTGTCCGCGCCCTCCAGCCCAATCCCGGGGCCGAAGTTGATCTCATACTGCGAGGGCGAGTATTCGCAGTTGTGGGTGATGACGTCGATCCCGGCCGCTTGCAGGGTGTCGAGCAGGCCGTCCAGGAAGGGCACGTACTGGTTCCGGGTGGCGTTGAAGATGTGGACGCCGCCGAACAGCGGCTGCTTGGTCTCGGGATCGAGCAGGTAGAACTCGAATTCGTGGCCCATCATGACGTCGTAGCCCAGGCTCGCGGCCTCCTCGAGCAGGCCGCGCAGCACCGTGCGCGGGGTCGCCTTGATCGGTTCGCCAGGACCCCACTGGGCGTCGCAAACCACCTTGGCGGTGCCGGGCAGCCAGGGCACCGGGCGCAGGCTCTCCGGATCAGGGATCAGGCTCTGGTCGCGGTAGGCCACCTCCTCGGCGACGCCGGTGCCGCCGATCACCCCCGAGGCGCTGTCGAGGCCGATGGTGCCGCCATAGAAGTTGAGGCCCTTGCGGGCGTAGGCCTCGACCTTTTCGATTGGGACCACCTTGGTCCGGCTGGTTCCATGCAAGTCGGGCAGCTCGAAGCGCAGGTAGCGCGCCTGCATCTTCTTCAACGCCGCCATCATCGTCGTGACCTGATCACCGGCCATGGTCCCCTCCCCGTCCTGCGGTTTCTTGTTTCGTCCCGGCGCGTGGTTCGGCGCCAAGGTTGGCATGTGCCAAACAATATGTTGCAAGCGCCAAGACGCGCAAGATAGCTTCGAGGAAAACCCGGGAGGCGACATGCGCTTGCAAGGCAAACGGGCCCTGATCACCGGGGCCGCCGCCGGCATCGGCCGGGAATCGGCGCGGCGTTTCGCGCGCGAAGGCGCCGCGCTGGCGCTGGCCGACCTCGACCTCGCTGCGGCCGAGGCGGTCGCGGCCGAGATCAGGGCCGAGGGCGGGACGGCGACGGGCATCCAGGCCGACGTCTCCGAGGAAGCTTCGGTCGAGGCCATGGTGGCGGCCGCGGAGGCGGCGCTGGGCGGGCTCGATATCGCCTTCAACAACGCCGGCATCATGCTGGCCGAAGACCGCGGCCCCGAGGACACGGCGCTCGAGATCTGGCACAAGACCCTGGCGGTCAACCTGACCGGGGTCTTTCTCTGCTGCCGCCACGAGATCCCCGCCCTTCAGCGGGCCGGCGGCGGTACGATCCTCAACATGTCCTCTCTGGTCGCCTACATGGGCTCGGCGGCACCGCAGATCGCCTATGTCGCCAGCAAGGGTGGCGTCCTGGCCCTGACCCGCGAGATCGCCGTGCAGTACGGCCGTGCCGGGATCCGCGCCAACGCGCTCTGCCCCGGTCCGGTCGGGACCGCGATGACCGACGCGCTTTTCGATACGCCAGAGAAGCTTGAACGGCGCCGGGTCCACATGCCGATGGGCCGCTTCGCGAAGCCTGAAGAGGTCGCCGAGGTTGCGGTCTTCCTGGTGTCCGACGCAGCCAGCTACGTCACCGGCGCGGGCTGGCTGGTCGACGGCGGCATCGCCTCGGCCTACGTGACCGCGGAATAGGCCAGCCATGGCGGGCGGAGACAGGGCCTATCTGCTCGGCATCGACCTCGGGGCGGGCAGCCTCAAGGCCACCGTCATCGACGAATCCGGCGGCCTGATCGGCGAGGCCAGCCATCCGATCACGACCCAGAACCCCAGACCCGGCTGGTCCGAGCAGGACCCCGACGATTGGTGGCAGGCGCTCTGCACCGCCCTGCCCGCCGCCCTGGCCGCCGGCAAGCTCGACGCCAACGACATCGCCGCGGTCGGGATCTCCGCCGGGGCCCACATCGCGGTGCTGACCGATCCCGACGGCAAAGTGCTGCGCCCGGCGATCCTGTGGAACGACCAGCGCAGCGCCGCCGAGGCCGCGGACCTGCACGACCGGGCTGGCGATGAGATCATCGAACGCTCGCTGAACCGCGCAAACCCGACCTGGACCCTAGCCCAACTCGCCTGGCTGAAGCGGCACGAACCGGAGGTGACCGACCGGACCGCCCGCCTCTACATCGCCAAGGACCACCTGCGCAGCCGTTTGACCGGAGACTGGACCACCGACTTCTCCGACGTCGTGGGCGCACTCATGGCCGACGCGAAGACGCGGGACTGGTCAACCGAGCTCTGCGCCCTGATCGACTGGCCGCCGGGTACCCTGCCCCCGGTCGCCCGCCCTCAGGACATCGCCGGGCAAGTCTCCGAGGCCGCGGCAAAGGCAACGGGGCTGGCGGCCGGCACGCCCGTGGTCGTGGGCTCCAACGACACTACGGTCGAGCTTTTTGGCTGCGGCGCGGTAAAGCCCGGCGACGGTGCGATCAAGCTGGCCACGGCCGGCGTGGTCTTCCTCGCGGTCGACCGCCCCGAGGTGCATCCGCCGGTGTCCTGCTATCCGCACATCGTCGAGGGCATGTGGTACATGGCCTCGGGCATCAACGCCTGCGCCACCGCGCACCGCTGGGTTCGCGATCGCTTCTTCGCGGACCTCGATCCCGAGTCCGCCTACGCCGAAATGGACCGGCTGGCCGCCTCGGTCGCGCCGGGCTCAGACGGCCTGCTCTTCCATCCCTATCTGCAAGGCGAGCGGGCGCCGCATTGGGATCCGAAGCTGCGCGGCGATTTCATCGGCCTGACCCTGGCCCACGAGCGCGCGCACTTCGCCCGGGCCTGCTACGAAGGCATCGCCCTGGCGCTGACCGACGTATTGCGCGAGGCCAAGCGGCTTTCCGGCGCCGAGTTCGGCGCCATGCGCCTATTGGGCGGAGGGGCACGGAGCGAGACCTGGCGGCAGATTATCGCCGACGCCACCGGCTTGCCGATGAAGCAGCCCGGCAATGGGGATGCCTCCTTCGGCGCCGCCCTGGTCGCGGGCCTCGGCATCGGGGCCTTCGCCTCGCCCCAGGACGCCGTCACCCGCTGCGCACGGTTGCGTGCCGAAGCGCGGCCGGACCCCGGCCACCGGAAAACCTACGCCCGGCTCTTCTCCCTCTACGACGAGGCCCGTCGAAGGCTCACGGACGTCAGCCACGCACTTTCTGAAGACCTCGCCGCAGGCGAGTAGTACTCTTTATCTAGATTATATCCCAAAAGATCTATCTTGGCGCGACTCACTACGACGGGACGCAACCCTGGTCTGTGGCATTTGCCACTTCGCCAAGATGGTATTTCGGACACCCTCCAGTACTTGCAGTCTGGTCTATCCCCTTTGGCCGCCATTTCGGCGGCCAATTTTTTTTTGCGACCCTGCCAGATCCAAGGATCCCGATGCACTCGGTGGATTTTCTTTCCCAAGCCGTTAGGCTATGGCCGGTCTGCGACTGAACCGGGGTGTCAGATGGTGTTTCCCAACCCCTGCCGGTCCACTCGGTCGCTCGGTCCGAGGCGGTAGTGCCGAGCTTGTGGCATTCCAACCCTCGCATCGCGGCCGGTCCGGACAACCGCCTCGATGAAGCGGGCGGATGAGGCGGCACGACTCCCTTGGCGGGCCCGCCGCCATTGGCTTGCTGACGACGCTCCTGACGCTGGTGCTGATCGCGATGGGAACCGGGACCGCCGCCGCCTGCGGGCCGGACAGCGACTGCCGCCTGGGCGATCGGACGTACCGAATTCGCATGCCCGCCGGGCACAACGGAAGCGGATCGGTCGGCGCGATCATGTATATGCATGGATACCGCGGGACCGCCGCCGGGATCATGCGCAACAAGGCCTTTGGCAAGGCGGTCTCCGACCTCGGCCTCGCGCTCGTGGCGCCCAAGTCGCTCGGCGACGACTGGTCGATCCCCAACGCGCCCCGGGAGTACACCGACGACTTCGCCTTCTTCGACCGCCTCCTCGAGGACATCACCACGCGCTTCGCCATCGATCCCAAGCGGATCATGGCCACGGGCTTCTCGGCGGGCGGCATGATGGTCTGGAACCTGGCCTGCCAGAGGGGCGAGAGTTTCGCCGGCTTCGCCCCGATCGCCGGCACCTTCTGGGCGCCGATTCCGCAGAGCTGCCCCAGCCAGCCGGTTCACCTGCTGCACACCCACGGCACCGACGACAAGATCGTGCCCCTTCGCGGCCGCCCGATCCAGAAGACCCACCAGGGCGACGTCTACAAGGCTCTCTCGCTCTTCGGCGAGGCCGGCAACTTCGGGGATGTTGAGGCTTACGAGGACTTGGACCTGACGTGCGAGCGCCGCCTGAACCCCGACGGCCGCGCGCTGGAGCTCTGCCTCCACGCAGGTGGCCACAGCTTCAAGAGCAAGTACGTGGTCCGCGCCTGGCGCGAGCTCGAGGCCCTGGGCGCGATGGACTAAGGGCTTCGGGCCCTGCGGCGGGGACCGCGAATTCCGCAAGATTTGTCAAATCGGCCTGTGCTTAGGTGCCCTCGTCCAGCAAGGGGATCCTTTGCACATGACCGCCTCCGGCAAGCTGATCGACTACCAGGACCGCCTGGACCGGGTGACCGCCTACATCCACGACCATCTGGACGAGGAACTCGACCTGCAGAAACTCGCCGAGGTCGCCTGTCTTTCGCCCTATCACTGGCACCGGATCTATCAGGCGGTCCACGGCGAGTCCGCCGCGGCAACGGTCAAGCGGCTGCGCCTGCATCGCGCCGCCGGACAGCTGGCCAACACCGAGCTGCCGGTCCGCGACATCGCCGAGGCCTCCGGCTACAAGAGCCTGCAGTCCTTCACCCGGGCCTTTCG
>JASJAL010000217.1 GCA_030067055.1 Kiloniellales bacterium
CCGCTGTCCTACGGCGCCGGGGTGACGGAGAGCCCGGCCCCGATCGTCGAAGTGCGGCAGCCCGGCGCCGGGCGGCGCCTGAGCCCGCAGGAACCGCTTCCCAGCGAAGTGCAGGACGCGGTCCGGCTGGCGCTGCATCAGATGGAGGGGGCCGACCTTTTCGAGTTCGACGCCGAGGCCGACGGTGCGGAAGCCGCCACGGCGCCGGCGGAGGGGGGGCACATTGAAAACCCGGCGCCCACGCCCGATGGCGGAACGGGGTGAACTTTCCAAGACCTGAGGTCCGGTTCGCCGGCTCCGGAACCTCTTAGCTCGACGGAGCCTTGAACCATGTCGACCGAATTGATCTTCCTCCTGGTACTGTTGGTCGTTCCGGCCGTCGTCGTGATCCTGCTCTACAACGGGCTGGTCGCGAAGCGGAACCAGTCCGAGAACGCCTGGCGCCAGATCGACGTTCAGCTCAAGCGCCGCTACGACCTGATCCCCAACCTGGTCGAGGTGGTGAAGGACTATATGGACTACGAGCAGGAGACCCTGCGCGAGGTGGTCGAGGCACGCTCCAAAGCCATGGCCGCCCACGACGGCCCACGCGACGCCTCGATGGCGGCCGAGGGCCTGCTGGGTGCCGCCCTGGGCAAGCTTTTCGCGGTCTTCGAGAACTACCCCGACCTCAAGGCCAACCAGAACGTCATGAGCCTGCAGGAAGAGCTGACCACCACCGAGAACCGGATCGCTTTCGCGCGCCAGCACTACAACGACTCGGTCATGAGCCTGAACAACGCGGTGGAATCCTTCCCGGGCAACATGGTCGCCGGGGTCTTCGGCTTCCGGCGGGCGAGCTATTTCGAGGTCGCCGAGGTCGAGACCGGACCGGTCGTCGTCGACCTCCGCTAGGCCTCCGCGATGCCGGGCGCCGACGCTCCTGCGGTCGCCGCGGGCCTCGCCCGCACCGACTTCTACGCCGCGATCCAGCGCAACGAGCGCAACACCTTCTGGCTCTGCCTGGTGATGCTGCTGATCGGTGCCGGGCTCGGCTATGTTCTGGGCTGGGCGGCCGAATTCATCCACCGCGGCGGGCCCGGACGCGACGCGGTCTCCTCGCCCTGGGAGCTCTTCATCGCGCCCAGCGCCTGGGGCCTTGGCGCCGCCGGGGCGATGACCCTGCTGAGCGTGATCTGGATCCTGATCGCGCTGCTGTTCGGCGACCGCATCCTGCTCGGCATGACCGGGGCCGAGGAGGTCACGGCCGAGGAGGAGGCCCAGCTCCACAACGTGGTCGAGGAGATGGCGATTGCCGCCGGGCTGCCCAAGCCCAGGGTCTTCGTTATCGAGACCCCGGCGCTCAACGCCTTTGCCGCCGGCCTCAAGCCCGAAAAATCCGCGGTTGCGGTGACCCGCGGCCTGCTGGACAAGCTGCAGCGGCGCGAGTTGCAGGGCGTGGTCGCCCACGAGATGGGCCACATCGCCAACAACGACGTGCTCTACGCCACCGCCGTGGGCGTGGTGGTCGGCCTGATCGCCCTGGTCACCGACACCGTGCTGCGCGGCTTCCGCTACGGTCGCCTTGGCGGCTCCCGCCGGCGCGGCAGCGGCAAGGGCGGCGGCGCGATGGGGCTGGTCCTGCTGGTGGTCCTGGTCGTGGCGATCCTGGCGCCCCTGGCCGCCAAGCTGGTGCAGATGGCGATCTCTCGGGAGCGGGAGTACTTGGCCGACGCCACGGCGGTCAGGCTGACCCGCAGCCCGCTCGGCCTGATCGGCGCCCTGGAGAAGATCGACGGCAGCAGCGAGCGCTTCGAGGGCGCGAACCGGGCGGTCCAGCACCTCTTCATCGCCAACCCGCTGCGCAAGTTCTCCGAGCGCTCGAAGGCAATGTTCTCGACCCACCCGCCGATGCCGGAGCGCATCGCCCGCCTGCGGAACCTGGGATGAAGGGGAGCGGCTACTCCAGCAGCAGGAGGTAGCCGGCCCGGCCGAGGCGGCTGAGGGCGAAGCCGTAGAGCGCGCCGCTGCTGGCGTAGAGGACGAGGGTGGCGCCGAAGCCCAGGGCGCCGCCGGCGATCGCGACGATCAGGCCGGCGAGCAGGCCGAAGCCCAGGCCGAACCAGAGGAAGACCGACGACTTGCCGCGGATCTTGCGGCTGATCTCCAGCGCGCGCTCGCGGTCGGTGAAGGTCTCGGTCAGGCTCTGCTTGACGGACTCCAGGTCCTTCTTGTTGCGCGAGAAGAGAAAGCGCAGGCCGGCGCTGAACAGGCCGCCGAAGACGCCCTGCACCAGCACTGCCTTGGTGTAGCTCGACCAGGCGCCGTAGCCGAGGCCCAGGGTCAGCAGCAGCGCGAGGGCGCCGACCGCGACGACCAGGTCCGATCCCGGGTCGGCGAGCAGGGCCAGGAGGTAGCCCGCGGCCAGGGCGACGAAGAACATGGCAGCAAGAGTCCCGAAGCGGGTCCACTCGGAATGCCGGTCGAGCCAGTCGAGCTCGTCCGTGAGTGCGGGATGTTCGGTCATGCGAGGCTCCCGGACGTGGGATCGGCGGCGACAGACCGCGCCGGTCGTTCCAGGTCTAGCAGGGCCGGCTTAACGAAGCCCTGAAGGCGGCCTCAGGCCGGAGGATGGCAGCCGGCCAGGCGGGCGCGGTGGATGACCAGGGCGCGGACCGTGTCGATCAGGGGGGTGTCGATGTCCAGCAGGTCGCCGATCTCGGCGACCGCCGTGACCAGGGCGTCGATCTCCATGGGCCGGCCGTGCTCGAGGTCCTGCAGCATCGAGGTCTTGAAGGGGCCGATCCGCTCGGCCGCCCGCAGCCGATCCTCGATCTCCATGTCGAAGTGGACGCCTAGGGCCTCGCCGACGCGCATGGTCTCGACCATCATCGCCCGCATCACCGCGCGGGTGTCCGGGTCCTGGGCCAGGCCCGACATGGTGCCCAGGGTCAGGACCGAGATCGGGTTGAAGGTCAAGTTGCCCAGCAGCTTGACCCAGATATCGTCGCGGATCCGCTCGCGGACCGGGGCGTCGAGGCCGGCCGCGGCCATGACCTCGGCCAAGACTCGGATACGCTGCGAGCGGCTGCCGTCGGGCTCGCCGATCGGGAAGCGGTGGGCCAGGCTGACCGTGACCACGCCGGGCGTGGTGATCTCCGCGGCCGCGTAGAGCACGCAGCCCAGGCAGCGCTCCGGCGGCAGGTGGCGCCAGAGCGCGCCCTCGGGATCGAGGCTCTTCAGGCGGTGGCCCTCCAGCGGCCCGCCGTGCCGGTGGAAGTACCACCAGGGCAGGCCGTTCTGGGCCGACACGATGGCGGTTTCCGGGCCCAGTAGGGGCTGGATGGCCTCGGTGATCGCGGGCAGCGAGGTCACCTTGAGGGCCAGAATCACGTAGTCCTGCGGCCCGGCCGTCGCCGGGTCGTCAGTCGCCGCCAGGCGAAGGACGCGCTCGCCCTCCGGGTCGATCACCTTCAGGCCGCGTTCGCGAATCGCCTCCAGGTGCGGCCCGCGGGCGATCAGGGTGACCTCGGCCCCGGCCCGGGCCAGGACCGCGCCCAGGTGGCCGCCGATCGCGCCGGCGCCGTAGATGCAGATCTTCATGGGTTTCGCTCGCCCTCCCCGGACCGGCCCAACCGGCGGGAGGAGGTTAGCAGCGCGGTCCTCGGATTGCGACCGGCGCAGGGCAGGGGCGTGGGCTCAGACGGAAAGGTTGAAGAGCTGGGCCGGCTCCGGCCGCAGGGAGGGCTCGGCGCCGGCCTTACGGTAGGCCTCGCTGCCCTGGGCCAGGGCCCGGCCGCGCGCTTCCGGCCCGGCCTCGGGCCGGTCCTGGGCGAAGACCTGCGCCGCGAGGCCGCTGTTGCTGCGTTGCATGGCCGCGCCGCCGGCGACCTCGCCGCGCGGTGCCAGGACGAAGCCGGTCTCGCCGCGGCGCTCTTCCAGCAGCGGGCCGCTGTCCCGGCCGAAGCCGCGCCGGGCGTCGGCGCCCGCGCGCTGCACCGCGAAGCGCTCGGCCAGAGGTCCCTCGGGCAGTGCCGGGCCGCGCGCGGGCTGCAGCGGCACCAGCGCGGTCGCGCCGGTCCGCGGTGGCAGCTTTGCGCCAGGGCCGGGGACTATGGCAGGAAGCTGATTCATGCGCTTCGCGGGACCATTCCAGAGATTCGCGGGGCCACTTCTAACCTCCCATTCTACACCCGATTTTCTTAAAATTGTAGATAATTTCGGGCGTTTGGCCGCCTGCGTTAAGAATTCGCGCGGCAGTTTTTGGTGTATAGCATCTTAACATACTGGCTTCTACTCAAATCGATGAGAATTATATGCAAAGTATAGGCTTGTATTAACCATGATTGTTTCTGTTTGGGTATTTATTTCAAACTTTATTAAAGGTGGAGGCGTATTTTGACCCTCGGCACCAGAAGGTGTGCCGGATCGCATCAGGTAGAACGACGATGCTTCAGGACGAAGCAGAAAGATACGCTCGGCAGCCGGTCTCCAGCGAGGCCGCCGACGACCTGAGCCGTTGCCGGGCCGCCCTGGAGGCCTCGGGGGACGTCTTCTACGAATGGAACCTGGCCAGCGACCGGCTGACCCTTGCCGGGCGCGCCGCCCGGCTTTTTCCCGCCGATCCGGCCGCCCTGCCGCTCAGGGGCGCCGACTTCAACGCCTGGATTCACCCCGAAGACCTGCCGCGCCGCCTGGCCGCCCTGGCCCAGCACCTGGACGCCGGCCGGACCTACGATTGCCAGTACCGGCTCTGCGGCGCCGACGGCGGCTTCCGATGGGTCCACGACTGCGGCGCCGCCTTCGCCGATCCGCGCGGCCGGGCGATCCGGCTGGCCGGTTCCCTGCGCCTGGTCTCAGAGGGCGCGGCCCGGGCGACCGAACTGGCCCAGCAGGGGCTCTACGACCCGGCCACCGGCGACGTCCAGCGCCAGCCCCTGCATCGGGCGCTCGACCGGGTCTTCGCCGCCGGCGAGCGGGCCGGCTGGTGCAGCGCCGTGGCGGTCCTGGGAATCGACTGGTCGGCGGGCGCTGCGGCGGCGCGGGTCGGCGACGCCGTGCTGCTCGAGATGGGCCGGCGCCTGGACCGGCACCTGCGCGGCGGCGACGTGATCGGCCGCCTGGCCGGCGACCGCTTCGGGCTGCTGCTCGGGCGCTGCGACGCCGAGGCGGCGCAGCTGACCCTGGAGCGGATCGTCGAGGTCCTGCAGCGGGATCCGGTGCGCCTGGACGACGGCTCGATCAGCGCCCGGCTCTCGGCCGGCGTGGTGCTGGTCCCGGCCCAGGCGCGCAGCGGCCTCGAGGCTCTGTCCCGGGCCGAGCAGGCGCTGGCGCGGGCGCGGGCTCGGGGCGGCGGTGCGGTGGCCTTGCACCGTCCGGCGGCGGCACAGCGTCAGAACCATGCCAGGGCGCTGCGGGCCGCGCACGAGGTCCGCGAGGCCCTGGACCAGCGGCGCCTGCGCCTGGCCTTCCAGCCCGTGGTCGATCCGCGCTCGGGCGAAGCCCTATTCCACGAGGGCCTGCTGCGCCGCTGCGAGCCCGACGGCCGGGTCACCGCGGCCGGCGCCTTCATCGCCCAGATCGAGCCGCTCGGCCTGATGGGCGGCATCGATCGCCGGGTGCTGGAGCTGAGCCTCGCCGAGCTCGAGCGCGACCCGGCGATCACCCTGGCCTTCAACATCTCCGGCCTGACCGCCGCCGATCCCGCCTGGTACGCCGCCCTGGCGCGCGCCCTGACGGGCCGGCCCGAGCTGGGCCCGCGGCTGATCGTCGAGATCACCGAGACGGCGTCGCTGCATGACCTGGAGGAGGCCGCCGGCTTCGTTCGCCGGCTCCACGACCTCGGGGTCCAGGTCGCGATCGACGACTTCGGCGCCGGTTGCACCTCTGCCGCGCAGCTGGTCGCCCTGGATGCCGACCTGGTCAAGATCGACGCCGCCTTCTCGGCCGGCATCCGCAGCCATCCGCAGAAGCAGGTCTTCCTGCAGCGCCTGCTCGACCTGGCCGGCGAGCTCGGCCTAACCACGGTGGCCGAGGGAATCGAGAACGCCGCCGACGCCGCCTTCCTCGGCGCCCTGGGAGTCGACCTGCTGCAGGGCTACCACTTCGGCACGCCGACGCTCACGCCCTCCTGGATGCAGGCTGAGACGTCCTGATCCAATCGAAACGAGCGGTCAGTCCTTGGTCTTGTCGGAAGTCAGGGTGTCGAGCTGGCGTTGCAAGAGGTCGAGCTGGCGTTTGAGCGCGGCGAGCTGCTCGGAGTCGGCCTCGCCATCGTCGGCCACGCCTTCGCCGCTTCCCTCGCCGCCCTGCTCGGCGCCTCCGAAGGGCGAGAACATCTTCAGGGTCTGCTCGAAGAGCGCCATGTTCTGCTTGTTCATGGCCTCGACGTCGGGGAAGGGAAACATACCGCCGAAGGTGTCCTGCATCGACTTGCGCATGCGCTCCTGGTTGGCGGAGAAGACGTCCATCATGTGCTCCAGGTAGCGCGGCACCACCCACTGCATGGAGTCGCCGTAGAGCGAGATCAGCTGGCGCAGGAAGTTGATCGGCAGCAGGTTGGCGCCCTTGGCCTCTTCCTCGACGATGATCTGGGTCAGGACCGGACGGGTGATGTCCTCGCCGGTCTTGGCGTCGTAGACCGCGAAGGCGACGTTGTCCTTCACCATCTGGCAGAGATGGTCGAGGGTCACGTAGCTGCTGGTCGCCGTGTTGTACAGTCGGCGATTCGCATACTTCTTGATCGTGATCGGGTTGTCGTCGCTGCCCAGGGGCGCGGCGCCGTTGCGCGCCTGTGCGCCTTGCTTTGCTTTGCCCGCCATACCTTGTTCCAGGTTCGGGTGCCATCCTGCACGGTGCAGACCGGCATAGTGCTGCGCCGCACCAATACCTGTCAACGCCTTGTCAGGCCACTCCACCGCCGGGCCGCCGCTGGCCAAGGCGCCGAGAGGCTGTCTATACTCGGCGGCCATGGCCGATCCCCCGGAGCTGGACGAACTGGCGCGGCGCTACCTGGACCTCTGGCAGGACCAGGTCTCCGCCCTGGCCGATGACCCGGCCTTCGTCGAGAGCCTGAATCGGATGATCCAGGCGATGGGCCCCGGGGCGGCGATGGCGGGGACGGCCATGACGGGCGCCGGGATGACCGGCACCGGGATGGCTTGGCCGTTCTGGCCGGGCGCCACGGCGGGCGGCGCGGGCGAGGCGGCGAAGAGGAGCGAGGCCGGTGCCCCAGGCGCAGACCAAGCAAAGACGGGAAGCGGAGACCGGGCCGGCGGTCCGGCGGCTCGGACCGCGGCCGCTGGCGCTGCACCTGGCGGTGGCGGCCCTGACCTGGCAGAGCTCACGCAACGCCTGGCCGATCTGGAGCAGCGGGTCGCTGCCCTGGAAGGACGAAAAAGCGGCGGCCGAGCTCAGAAAGGCGCTGCAAAGCGTCGATCCTGACGACTTCTCCCTTGCCATCGACTCTGCGGTGCGGGCGCGCAGCCTACAGCTGCTGCGCGGCATCCAGGCCTACCAGAAGCATCCCTACCGGCGCGACCTGAGTGACCCGCCGGCGATCTGGCAGGAAGGCACGACCCGGCTGCTGGACTACGGGCGCAAAGTGCCGCGGGGCGGCCGAAAGGGGCCGGTCCTGCTCTTCGTGCCCTCCTTGATCAACCGGGCCTACATCCTCGACCTCGCGGCCGAGGGCAGCCTGCTGCGCGACTTCGCGGCCCGCGGATTCCGGCCCCTGCTGGTCGATTGGGACCGTCCGGGCGCGGAGGAGCGGCGCTTCACGCTGACCGACTACATCGCCGGGCGGCTCGAAGGCGCCCTGGATGCGGCCCGGGCGCTCGAGGACGGTCCGGTCGTCGCGGTCGGCTACTGCATGGGCGGCCTGCTGGCCCTGGCCCTGGCCCTGCGCCGGCAGCGCGACCTCGCCGGCCTGGTCCTGATGGCGACACCCTACGATTTCCATGCCGGCGGGTCGGCGCAGGCCCAGGCTCTCAGTCGGGCCACCCTGGGCCTCGAGCCGACCATGGAGCTGCTGGGCGAGCTGCCGGTCGACGCGATCCAGGCGCTCTTCGCGGTGCTCGATCCCCAGCTCGTGGTCCGCAAGTTCCTCTCCTTCGGACGCCTCGACCCGGCCGGCGACAAAGCCTCGGCCTTCGTCGCCCTGGAGGACTGGCTGAACGACGGCGTGCCGCTGGCCGCGCCGGTGGCCCGGGAATGCCTGCAGGGCTGGTACGGCGAGAACACGCCGGGCGAGGGCCGCTGGCAGGTCGCGGGCCGGGTCGTCGATCCGGCTCAGCTCGATCTCCCGGCCCTGTCGCTGATCCCGGCCAACGACCGCATCGTGCCGCCCGGCTCGGCGCGGGCCCTGGCTGCCCGCCTGCCCCGAGGGGAGGTGATGGAGCCGACCCTCGGCCACATCGGCATGGTGGTCAGCTTCAAGGCGCGCACCGCGGTTTGGGATCCCCTGGCCGAGTGGTGCCGGGCGGCCGCGGCCGCGAAAAGCGCCGAATAAGGCCTCGCGGGCCAGACACGGCTTGCAGGCGCGGGCCCGCTGCTCTTATATGTTCCGTTAATATATTGCACTGCGGAAAAACGCGGTGCCGCAACTCGACGAACCGGGAAATCGATCGGGCGCGGTTCCGGAGGCAGGGGAGTACCCAGCCCCGGCAGGGACATTGGAAAAGGAGTGGCAGCCATGACAGAAGTGGTCATCGCCGGGGCGGCGCGTACGCCGGTCGGCTCGTTCAACGGGAGCCTTGCGAGCGTCCCCGCGTCCTATCTGGGCACCGTGGCGATCAAGGAAGCGATGCAGCGCGCCAAGGTCGACGCCCAGGAGGTCGACGAGGCGATTCTGGGTCAGATTCTGACCGCCGGCGCCGGCCAGAACCCGGCCCGCCAGGCCGCGGTCGAAGCCGGTATCCCGGTCGAGCGCACGGCCTATCAGATCAACCAGCTCTGCGGCTCCGGCCTGCGCAGCGTGGCCCTGGGCTACCAGGCCATCCAGCTGGGCGACTCCAACGTCATCGTCGCCGGCGGCCAGGAGAGCATGAGCCAAGCGCCCCACGTCGCGCACCTGCGCAACGGCGCCAAGATGGGCGACGTCAAGTTCCTCGACTCCATGCTCAAGGACGGATTGTGGTGCGCCATCAACGGCTATCACATGGGCAACACGGCCGAGAACGTGGCGCGCAAGTGGCAGTTGACCCGCGACGAGCAGGACGCCTTCGCCGCCGCCTCGCAGCAGAAGGCCGAGGCCGCCCAGACCTCCGGGCGCTTCGCCGACGAGATCACCGCGGTGACGATCAAGACCCGCAAGGGCGACATCGTCGTCGACAGCGACGAGTATCCCAAGCACGGCACCACGGCCGAGAGCCTGGCGAAGCTGCGGCCGGCCTTCGACAAGGAAGGCACGGTGACAGCCGGCAACGCCAGCGGGATCAACGACGGCGCTGCCGCCGTGGTCCTGATGTCGGCTGATTCCGCGGCCAGCCGCGGCGTCACGCCTCTAGCCCGGATCGTTTCCTGGGCGACCTGCGGCGTCGATCCGGCGATCATGGGCACCGGGCCGATCCCGGCCAGCCGCGCGGCCCTGGAGAAGGCCGGCTGGTCGATCGACGACCTCGACCTGATCGAGGCCAACGAGGCCTTCGCGGCCCAGGCCCTCGCCGTGAACAAGGACCTCGGCTGGGACACCGACAAGGTCAACGTCAACGGCGGCGCCATCGCCCTCGGTCATCCGGTCGGCGCCTCGGGCACGCGGGTGCTGGTCACCCTGCTCCACGAGATGCAGAAGCGCGACGCCAAGCGCGGCTTGGCGACGCTGTGCATCGGCGGCGGCATGGGCATCGCCATGTGCGTCGAGCGCTGAGTCGACGCCGGGCGTTAACCCTCACGTCCTAGGAAATAGGTGGCGGGCCGTCTGATTGAGGCGGCCCGCCTTCTTTTTGCTACGGGCGCCCAGGTGATCTAGCTCAATGATCCCTGGTCCAGTCCCTGCTTCCATGTTTTCATAGACCATCCGGCCGAAGGCGGTCGCACCCAGAAAAGCTGGGGCCGCAGAACGACGGACGGGCTTGGGAAAAGAGGCAGGGAGCAAAGCTATGGCAAGAGTTGCGCTGGTCACCGGTGGAACCCGAGGCATCGGGGCCGCGATCTCGGTCGGATTGAAGGATGCGGGCTACAAGGTCGCGGCCAGTTACGCCGGCAACGACGAGGCGGCCAACGCCTTCAAGGCCGAGACCGGGATCCTGGTCTACAAGTGGGACGTCGGCGACTTCGACGCCTGTCAGGCCGGGGTCCAGCAGGTCGAGGCCGACCTGGGGCCGGTCGAGGTCCTGGTCAACAATGCCGGGATCACCCGCGACGGCATGTTCCATCGCATGGAGCCGGAGCACTGGAACGCGGTGATCCAGACCAACCTCAGCTCGCTCTTCAACATGACCCGTCAGGTGATCGACGGCATGCGCGAGCGCAAGTACGGCCGGGTCATCAATATTTCCTCGGTCAACGGCCAGAAGGGCCAGATGGGCCAGAGCAACTACTCCGCGGCCAAGGCGGGTCTGATCGGCTTCACCAAAGCGCTGGCCCAGGAGAACGCCTTCAAGGGCATCACCGTGAACGCCATCGCGCCGGGTTACATCGCGACAGAGATGGTCAAGGCGGTCCCTCAGGACGTTCTGAAGGAGAAGATCATTCCGCAGATCCCGGTCGGTCGGCTGGGCGAGGCGGAGGAGATCGCTCGCTGCGTGGTCTTCCTGGCCGCCGACGATGCCGGCTTCATCACCGGCTCGACGCTTTCTGCCAACGGCGGTCAGTATATGGCCTGACTTTCGGCCGGAGTTTGGGCTAGATTTCGGGCCCGAGCCCGGGGGCGCGTGCCGCCGGCAGACCAGTTCAAGGGGGATGCATCCGCGTGACGCCGTCCGGGCGCGGGCAGATCGTCCAGGTAGCGCCCTTCTATCGCCTTCTCCTGGGGCGCGGCTTCGAGGCCCTGCCGGCGCCGATCCGCCAGCTGCACGACGTCAGCGACGAGACCGTCGCCCGTGGCCGCTGCCATATCCGGCGCGGTGCCCACCCCCTGTCGCGCCTGATCGGAAAGCTCTTCGGCCTGCCGCCGCCGGGCGAGAACCTGCCGGTCAAGGTCCGCTTCCTGCCGCAGGCCGGCGGCGAGCGCTGGTTCCGCCGCTTCGGCACCCATCGGCTGGCCTCGCAACAGATGCCGGCCGGCCGGCCGGGCTGGATGTTCGAGAGCTTCGGCCCGGGCCGCTTTCTGATCGAACTGGCCGCGGGCAGCGAGGGCCTGACCCTGTCGCTGCGCGGGGTGCGCTTACTGGGGCTGCCGCTACCGCGGCCGCTCTGGCCGCGGATCCGCGCCGGCGAGCGGGTCGAGGAGGGACGCTTCGTCTTCGACGTCGAGATCGGGCTGCCGGTCGCCGGCCTGCTGATTCACTACAGCGGCCACCTGCGCCCCGAGGGCACCGCCGATTGACGCAGTGACCCGGGCACCGTCTCGGGTATAAGGAATTCCAGACCAAGGCTGCCGGGGAGGGGCGAGGCGATGCCGATCAGCCGTTTCGTGGAGTACGAGGAAGCGCCGCCCGAGGTTCGGGCGGTCTACGACGACATCATGGCGACCCGCGGGATCGACTGGGTCAACAATTTCTGGAAGGCCATCGCCCAGCATCCGCCGACCCTGAAGCGGACCTGGGAGAGCCTGAAGGAGGTCATGGCGGCCGGCGCGCTGGACCCGATGGTCAAGGAGATGGTCTTCGTCGCGGTCAGCGCGACCAACGGCTGCGACTACTGTATCAACTCCCACACCGCGGCGGCGCGCAAGGCCGGGATGAGCGACGCCATGCTGCACGAGCTGCTGGCCGTGATCGCCATGGCCAACGAGACCAACGCCATGGCAACCGCCTACCAGGTCGAGCTCGACGAGAGGCTCCACAAGGCGGCGCGCCAGGGATGAGCGACTACCCCAACCGTCCCCTGATCGGGGTCGGCGTGGTCGTCTTCAAAGGCCACCGGGTTCTGCTGGTGCGCCGTGGCAAGCCGCCGCGCACGGGTCAGTGGTCGCTGCCTGGCGGGCGCCAGCGCCTAGGCGAAACCGTGCGCGCCACGGCGGCCCGCGAGGTCGCCGAGGAGGCCGGCCTGACGGTCGAGGTCACCGCCCTGCTCGACGTGATCGATTCCATGACCCGGGACTCGGACGGGGCGCTGGCCTACCACTACACGCTCGTCGACTTCCTGGCGGAATGGCGGTCGGGCGAGGCCGAGGCCGGCGGCGACGCCGCCGAGGTCGTCTGGGCCGATCCCGACGACCTGGCGCCCTACGACCTCTGGGCCGAGACCCTGCGGATCATCGCCCTGGCGCGCCAGACGAGATAGTGGGAGACGGTGACGCGGTTCGAGCCAGGAAGAGCTACGACCCGCCCGGCCTGCGCGGGGTCGGGCGCCAGTCGGGAGGGGCGAGTTCGAAGCCCTCGAAGGTGAAGGCGGGGCCGACGGTGCAGCCGACCAGGGTCCAGTTGCCGAGGGTTTCGGCGGTCTGCCAGGCGCCGGCCGGGACGATGGCCTGGGGCCGCTGGTGCTGGGCGACGTCGGGGCCCAGGTGCAGGGCGCGGGCGTCTTGGCCGTTCTCGGAGATGGTCAGGACCAGTGGCCCGCCGGCGTACCAGTGCCAGATCTCGGTCGCATCGACCCGGTGCCACGCGCTGACCTCGCCGGCCCGCAGCAGGTAGTAGATCGCGGTCATGGCGCCCCGGCTGCCGTCGGCCGGTGCGTCCCTGAAGGTTTCCCGGTAGTGGCCTCCCTCGGGGTGCGG